>CAMDCA010000030.1 GCA_945889645.1 Rhizobium sp. Q54 | reverse complement strand
CGCGACACCATGCCGAGGCGTTCCTGCCAGTCGAGGCGGTCGACCTTGTAGACGACGCCGTCGATGTCGTAACCGAGGCCTTTGCGGCCGGCGGCAATCTCGCGGTGGAGGGCGAGCGCGTCTTCCACCGTCTCGCAGCGCTTGGCGAGCGGATTGGTCGGGAAGCCCCATTTGCGCAGGAGTTGGAGAAACTCCCAGTGAGAGCTCCAGGCGATCCCGCTCACCTCGCCGATGGCATAGCCGAAGAAGCGCAGCTTGCGCGCGGCGGTGACGCTGGGATCGATCTGCCGCAAGGAGCCGGCGGCGCCGTTGCGGCGGTTGGCGTAGAGCTGCTTGCCGGCTTTTTCCTGGGCGGCGTTGAGGGCGGTGAATTCGTCGCCGCCCATGTAGACCTCGCCGCGCACTTCGAGCACGGCCGGAGACGCACCTTTGAGGGTGGCCGGCACTTCCGGTAGCGAGCGGATGTTCTCAGTGACGTCCTCGCCGGTCACCCCGTCGCCGCGGGTGGCGCCCTGCACATAGCGGCCGTTCTCGTAGCGCAAAGACGCTGACAGGCCGTCGATCTTCGGCTCGGCGACCAGGACCACCGGCTCGTCGTCGGACAGCGACAGGAAGCGGCGCACGCGGGCAACAAACTCGCGCACCTCGTCCTCGGCGAACGCGTTCTGCAGGCTAAGCATCGGCGCGCGATGCACGACCTTGGAGAATCCGGAGGCGACCGGGGCGCCGACGCGCTTGGACGGCGAGTCGGAGCGCACCAAGGCCGGGAAACGTTGCTCGATGGCTTCGTTGCGGCGGCGGAGGACGTCGTATTCCTCATCCAACACAGTCGGCGCGTCGTGCAGGTAGTAGCGCCGGTCGTGCTCGAGGATTTCCTTGCCGAGGGCCAGGAGTTCCTTCTTGGCCTGGACGTCGGTCAGCGCGGCGACATCGAGCGCGCGCACGTCGGGCGCCGGCGTCTTCCTGCTCACCGCGCGGCCTCGGCCGCTGCCCCCGCCAACAGGCGGTCGGCGGCGGCGCGGGCTTCCTCGGTGACCGAGGCGCCCGACAGCATGCGGGCGACTTCCTCGCGCCGCTCGTTGGTCTCCAGGGGAGTCACGCGCACCAGCGTAGTGCCCTTGGTTTCGGATTTCTCGATGCGCCAGTGGTATCCGGCGCGCGCCGCGACCTGGGGCGAATGGGTGATGACCAAGACCTGGCCCTTGGTGCCGAGACGCGCCAGGCGCTCGCCCACTGCGTCGGCGGTGGCGCCGCCGAGGCCGCGATCGACTTCGTCGAAGATCAGCACGGGCGCAGTCTTGCCCTTGGACAGCACGACGCGAATGGCGAGCAGAAAGCGGCCGAGTTCGCCGCCGGAGGCGATCTTGTGCAGGGCGCCGAACGGATGGCCGGGGTTGGTGCAGACCTCGAACCAGACGCGGTCGAGACCGGATCGGCTCGGCCCGAGCAAGCGTTCCATTGCGGTTTGGAACACGGCCTTGCCGAGGCGCAGTGGGGCCAGCTCCGCGTTTACGGCGCGGTCGAACTGTTTGGCCGCCTTGGTACGCGCGGCGGAAAGCTGGACGGCGGCGGCGTCGACGGCTTCGCGGGCGGCGGCCCACGCCTTGCGCAGCGCGGCCAAGTGCTGGTCGCCACCGTCGATGGCGGCGAGCTTGTGGCCCAGTTCGGCATGCACGCGCGAGAGATCATCCGGCCCGACGCGATGCTTGCGGGCGGCGGCGCGCAGAGCGAACAGGCGTTCCTCGACGCGCTCCAGGCGACCGGGATCGGCGGCCAGGGCGCGCACCGCGGCGAACAATGCGGTCTCTGCCTCGGCGGCCTCGGTGCCAGCGCGTTCGAGCGCCGTCAGCGCGGCGGCGAGCTTGCCGGCGGCATCCGCGGCGACGCGGGCCAGCGCGCGCTCGGCCACGGCGAAGCGCGCGGCAGGCGAGTCGCTGCCGGACAGTGCTTCGGTTGCGGTCTCCAGGGCGGTGCTGAGTTTCTCGGCGCTGCGCAGGGTCGTGCGCTCGTCGGCGAGGGCGACCTCCTCGCCCGCTTGGGGGGCGAGCGCGTCTAGTTCGGCCAGCGCGTGGCGAATCAGGTCTTCATCGGCGCTGGCGTTTTCGGCGGCTTTCTCGCCCGCATCGAGCGCACCGCGAGCCGCAACCGCAGCCTGCCACAGGGACGCAAGTGCCGCCGCGTCATTGGCCAGGCCGGCGAAGCCGTCGAGGAATTCGAGGTGCGTGCCGGGATCGAGCAGGCCGCGGTGGTCGGACTGGCCCTGGATCTCGACCAGGGTATCGCCGAGCTGGCGCAGGAAGGCGACGCTGACCGCCTGTTCGTTGACCAGCGCGCGGCTGCGGCCGTCGCGGCCGATGATGCGGCGCAGGATGAGATTGCCGTCCGCGTCGAGACCCTGGTCGCGCAACAGCGCGCGGGCGGGATGGCGGTCCGCGACGTCGAACTCGGCGCTGGCTTGGGCGCGCTCGGCGCCAGGGCGCACCACAGCGGCATCGGCACGGTCGCCGAGGCACAGGCCGAGCGCATCGAGCAGAATGGACTTGCCCGCGCCGGTCTCGCCGGTGAGCGCGCACAAGCCCGGACGCAACTCCAGGTCCAGGCGGTCGATAAGGATCAGATCACGGACGCTGAGCGAGAGCAGCATCGGTCGCCAGGATCAGCCGCGGAACAGGGCGCCCGTCATGCGCCGCCACCACGAGCGCACTTCCTCGGCCGGAGATTGGTCGAGGGGCGGAGCGACGCCGGCCTGGGCGAGCAGGCGGTAGGAGTCCTGATACCAGTCGCTGCCCGGGAAGTTGTAGCCGAGCACGGCCGCGGCCGACTGCGCTTCGGGCACAACGCCGAGCGCGAGGTACGCCTCGGTCAGGCGATGCAGCGCCTCAGGCACGTGCGAGGTGGTCTGGTATTCCTTGATGACCTGGCGGAAGCGGTTGATGGCAGAGACATATTCGCCACGCTGAATGTAGAAGCGGCCGATCGTCATTTCCTTGCCGGCCAAGTGCTCGCGCACCAGGTCGATCTTGAGGTTGGCGTCGCGCGCGAACTCGGTGTTGGGATAGCGCGTTGCCACAAGGCGCAGGCCCGTGAGCGCGGCGGCGGTCTCGGCCTGGTCGCGCTGCACATCGACGATCTGCTCGTAGTGGCTGACCGCCACCAGGTAGTTGGCGTAGGCGGCGTCCTCGTTGCCCGGATGCAGCTGCAGGTAGCGCTCGGCGGCCAGAATCGCCTGGGGGAACTCGCCGGCGCGGTAATACGCATAGGCCGACATCAACTCGGCGCGGATGGCCCACTGCGAGTACGGGTGCTGGCGCTCGACCTCGTCGAAGGCCGTGGCGGCGTCGGTCCAGGTGCCGGCCTGGAGCTTGTCCATGGCCTCGTTGTAGAGCTCCTCGACGGTACGCTCAACGTACGGGGCCTCCTTGGTGGCGCACGCGGTCAGCGCACCGGCAAAAGCCGCAAGGAGAACAAGGAGCGCGATCAGGCGGGACATGCGACCCGCTCTATAGCACGGCAACGGCCGGGGAGAGCAGCCCGAGACGGGCGGCTTAGGCGCTGGCGACCGCTCCGGCCGCCACCAGGGGGGCCGTATCGCGGTTGACGTCGGACACCAGCGACTCGAAGCGCCAGGCCGACTTGTCGGCGAACAGGTTACGCAGGAGGCGATGGGTCACGGCATGGCCCGAGCGGACGCCCGAGACGTGGGCGATCATCGGCGCGCCGGCGAGGTAGAGATCGCCGATGCAGTCGAGGATCTTGTGGCGCACGAATTCGTCTTCGTAGCGCAGGCCGCCGGCATTCAGCACCTTGTCGCCGTCGATGACGACGGCATTGTCGAGGGAGCCGCCGCGGGCGAGGCCCTTGGCGCGCATGGCGTCGACTTCGTGGGCGAACCCGAACGTGCGGGCGCGGCCGATCTCTTCCTTGAAGGCGCGCTCGCCGCCGCGGAACACGCGACGCTGGTGCACACCGTGCGGGCCCTTGGACGGGCCTTCGAAATCGATCTCGAACTCAAGACGGAACTCGTGCGACGGGCGCAGAGCAGCGCGGCGATCGCCGTCTTCGATCTCGACAGTCTTCAACACGCGCAGAACGCGGCGCGGTGCATCCTGGGAAACCATGCCGGCGCATTCCATCAGCAGCACCAACGGATGCGCGCTGCCGTCCATCGCCGGGACTTCGGGACCGTTGACCTCGACAACGGCGTTGTCGATGGAGCATCCAGCGAACGCCGCCATCAGATGTTCGATCGTCATCACCGACGTGCCAAATTCGTTGCCGATCGTGGTGCACAGCGTGCTGGCGCGGACGCGATCCCAACGCGCCTGCATGCGCGCGACGCCGGGAGCGACATCGGAGCGCAAGAAAACGATGCCGGTATCGGCCGGCGCGGGATGCAACGTCAGGCTCACCGAGACTCCGGTGTGGAGCCCAATTCCGGCGCAGCTGATGCGATTCTTGAGAGTCCGTTGCAGCATGTTCACCCGCAAACTACGGCAGCCCTTGGGGCCGCCAACTAAGGCCGTACCGAGATACTTCAAGTGAGGTCTTAACTCGACCCCACAAGCTGCTCAATTCACGGTTTCCTACGAATTGTTACGGTCTTGATTCCCTCGCGCCGATCGAGGCATTCAACACCCCGGCACGCCGGGCCCCAGGGACCTGCGGCCGCCCGCCGGCGTTGCATGCGTTGGCGCATTCGGGGACCGAAAACCGCGGGGCGGGCCGGTTACCCGGCCCACCCGCGGTACTCCTACTACTCGTACTAATCGTACTACGTGTTGTTCTGGCGGCGCAGGAACGCCGGGATCTCCAGAAGGTCGTCATCGCGGGTCATGGCCTGGGCCCGGACCGGGGCCTCGACCTTGAACTGCGGGGCAGGCTCGGCCTTGGGAGCGGCCATTTCGACCCGCGGCGCCGGAGGCTCGATACGGGCCGGTTCTGGCTGCGTTTCAGCGACAATCGGCGCACGCGGTTGGGCGGCGCGCGGGGACGCCCCTAGCGGGGCCGCTGCCCGCGACGCTTCGGGCGTCGAGGACATCACCAGGGCTTCGGCGCGGGCCGGGGTCGCGTCCTTCTTGGTACGGGCAAGACCGGTCATGCGCTCCAGCAGGCTGCGCGGTTCCGCGCGGCGCGGCGCGGAGCCGTTGGTAACGGCCGCCTCGGCGAACGGATCCGGCCGCCGAGCCGTGACGGCCGCCTTCGCCTCGACAGGAGCTGCCGGGATGAAGTGCTCGGCGTCGGGCTTGGTCGGCGACACGGTGCGCAGCATCGGGGCGCTGGTCGGCATTGCCGGCCGGCTGGCCGACGGAGTGAGGCGCGGCGCCTCCGCGGAACGCATCTCCGGCTGGCGCATCTCGGGTTGGCGCAATTCCGGCTGACGGACGTCAGGCTGACGCATCTCGGGCTGGCGGGCGGGGGCACGGGTGGCCTCCAGCTCCGCCATGATGCGGGCGGCCATGGCTACCGGCTCCGGCACGCGTTCGAGTTCCGGTTCCGGCTGACGCAGGGCCGTGGCAGCACCGCTCTCGTAGGCGCGGGGCTGCATGCGGTCACCTGAGTCGAAGCTGCGCACCGCGGCCGCGATGCGCGGCTCGATGGTGCGCGAATCATCCCGCACGGACTCGCGGGCAGTTTCACGCTGCGCCGGCTCGTCACGCGGAACGCGGGCTTCCATCGCGTATCCGGCGCTGCGGCCGCTGCCGATGGCTGAAACCACCTGCAGCCTGGGCGCGCGGTCGCGGGCATCGACGGCAACGTCGATGCCGGTGGCGACGATAGAGATGCGCATGCGCCCCTCCATGCGGTCGTCGAAGGTCGAGCCGAAGATGATGTTGGCGCGCTCGTCGACCTCGTCCTTGATGCGCTTCACCGCTTCGTCGACCTCGAACAGGGTCATGTCCGGACCGCCGGTGATGTTGATGAGGACACCGCGGGCGCCCTTCATCGACGTGTCCTCGAGCAGCGGGTTGGAGATGGCGGCCTCGGCAGCCTCGATGGCGCGCTTGTCGCCCTCGGCTTCGCCGGTACCCATCATCGCCTTGCCCATCTCCTCCATCACCGCCTTCACGTCGGCGAAGTCGAGGTTGATGAGGCCCGGCATCACCATCAGGTCCGTGACGCCGCGCACGCCGGCGTGCAGGACGTCGTCCGCCATCTTGAAGGCGTCGGCGAACGTCGTGCGCTCGTTAGCGACGCGGAACAGGTTCTGGTTCGGAATGATGAGCAGTGTGTCGACGTAGTTCTGCAGTTCAGCGATGCCGGCTTCGGCGATCGCCATGCGGTGCATGCCTTCGAACTCGAACGGCTTGGTGATGACGCCGACGGTAAGGATGCCGGCGTCCCGCGCGAGCTGCGCAATGACCGGTGCCGCACCGGTGCCGGTGCCGCCGCCCATGCCGGCGGTGACGAATGCCATGTGGCTGCCGGCGAGATGGTCGAGGATCTCATCCTTGGCCTCCGTCGCGGCAGCACGGCCAACTTCGGGCTTCGAGCCTGAGCCCAGACCCTGGGTCAGGTTGATGCCGAGCTGGACCTTGCGCGTCGCCTTGGAGACACCGAGTGCCTGCGCGTCCGTGTTGCAGGCGACGAACTCAACGCCTTCCAGATTCGACGCGATCATGTTGTTGACGGCGTTGCCACCCGCCCCGCCGACGCCGATTACCGTGATCCGCGGCTTTAGATCGTTCGCTTTGGGTGTTCCGAGATTGATCGTCATAAGCCTCACTCCTCTAACTCTTGCTCTAAGTCGGCGCGCCCGCCGACCAAGTCGGGTTGCGTGGTCTTTTCGCCACGTTTTCCATCCCCTCCCGAAGTTCCTCGGCAGCCGCCGGAGGCCCAGTCCGGCAGCACGTCCTTACAAGTTGGCGCGCAGCCACCGGCCGACGCGGGCCAGGGTGCTGCCTCCCTTATCTCCGAGCATGGCCGCGCCCCCCAAGGAGCCGACGTCCGACTCGGCCAGGCCGCGCGCCGCGTACAGCAGCATCCCGGCTGCTGTCGCGAAGGCCGGGCCCGCCATCGATTCGGCCATGCCATCCACACCCAGTGGACGGCCCGGCCGGATTTGCTTTTCCAGAATGCGTGCGGCGACGTCGCCGACACCGTCGAGCAGGCTGGCACCGCCTGTCAGGACGACGCGGCGCCCAGCCACCTCGTCACAACCAGATGCGTTCAGACGCTCGCGCACATGTTCGAACAATTCCTCAATGCGCGGCCGCACAATGCGACCGAGCTCGGCGCGCGGAACGGGGTTGCCGCCGCTACGTGCGACTTCGCCGATCAGCGGCACGTCGATCAGCTCGCGATCGTCGCCCGGATTCTCGACCGCGCTGCCGTACAGGGTCTTCAGGCGCTCAGCGTGCTGCATGCTGGTTCCGAGGCCGCGCGCGATATCGTTGGTGACGTGCTGGCCGCCGAGCGTGACCGAGTCGATCAGCACCGGGCCGCCTTCGGAGAACACTGCGATGTTGGTCACGCCGCCGCCCATGTCGATGACGGTGGCGCCGAGCGCACGCTCATCGTCCACCAGGGTGGCAAGAGCCGACGCATAGCCCGACGAGACTGGGCCGCGCACTTCGAGGTGGCCGCGGCCGACGCAGATGGCGAGGTTGCGCACCTGGCTCGCGTCGGCGGTGACGACGTGCAGGTGGACGCCGAGCTTGGAGCCGAACATGCCGCGCGGCTCGCTGATGCCGGTGGCGCCGTCGATCGAATATTGCAGCGGAATGGCGTGGATGACTTCGCGGCCGGCAACGTCGGTGCGGATCATCGCCTGTTCGATGGCGCGATGAACGTCCGAGTCCGTCACCTTGGTACCGGTGACCGCGACCTCGACGCCAATCGTCTGCGAATGCTGGTGACCGGCCGATAGGTTGACGAACGCCGCGTCGAGATCCTTCTCGCCCGACATCTTCTCGGCTGCATGTACGGCGGCGCGGATCGAGTCCTCGGTCGCATCCATATCGACGACCGCACCGGCCTTGATGCCGCGCGATAGGTGATGACCAATGCCGGTGACGGTGATGCTCCCGCCCGAGCCGATCTTGGCGATCAGGCAGCACACCTTGGTCGTGCCGACATCGAGCGCGGCAACGAGGCCGGTCGGCGGCACGCGAGAGCGCGAGCGCTGCTGGCGCGTAAACATAAACATGACTTAGGCAGGCCTCACGAATGGCTGGGGCTTCTGGGCGGGTGGCTTGGGAGATGCCGGCGGCTCCAGGCGCAGCACGAGGCGGTCCGGCAGGCGCAGGTCGATCACCATCACGGCGCGATCCACGACGCGGTAGTGGCTATCCAATTCGGCGAGGCGCGCCCACGCGACGGCAGCGGCCTTCTCCGGAAGTTTGACGACAACGCCGTTGTCGAGGTGCACATCCCAGCGCCGGCCACCGACGCGCACCGCGGCGCGCACGCGCACATTGAGGACCGGCACCTGAGCAAGCATGTCGAGAAGGGCAGCGGCCAAAGGCGCGGCATCGGCGCCGACGATCATCGGCAACGACGAGAACTGGCCGAGGCCGCGATCGGTGATGACGGCGCCTTCGCGGTCGATGAGGGCGAGGCGGCGGTCGCTCTGCCACAGGGCGAACGGACGGCGCTCAGTCACCTCAACGTGGATACGATTCGGCAACAGACGCGACACCATCGCCGAGCGCACCCAGCCGAGCTGCTCGATGCGCGCCCGAGCCGCGTCCGGGTCGAACCTCATCAGCAGGTCACCGCGCTGCACGCCAAGAGCCGCAAGAAGATCGGCCCCAGCAGTTTCTGTGCGCCCTTCGACCGTGACGTCACTGACGACGAGGCCCGACGCAACCTGCAGCCTGACGAATGCATCCTGCGACGCGGCGCGGGACCACGCGACCGCGGAGGTGCCGACATCCGCCTGCCACGCCCATGCGCCCGCACCGCCGAGCGCGAGAGCCGAGATCGACGCCAGCGCCGCAACCTTGTGGCGCCCGACAAAGCGCAACCAGCGCGGCGGCTGCCAGCGCGACACGCCCCGATTTCCGCGCGCAGATTTGGCGTCGCGCGGAACGCGATTGGGATCGCGCGGCGCCCTGACCGGTGGCTTGGCCTTGGTGGCTAGCGCCGGCATCCAGCGTCCTCCACCATCCATTCGACCAAGGCGCCGAAGTTGATGCCGTTGTGCGCAGCGATCTCAGGCACCAGCGACGTCGGCGTCATGCCGGGCTGGCTGTTGATCTCAAGCAGGTACAGGCCATCGACTTCCCCGGCGGCTTCGTCGTAGCGCAGGTCGACGCGCGTCACGCCGCGGCACCCGAGGCGGCGGTGCGCGGTCTCGGCGATCTCCATGCACGCCTTGTAGGCGACCGGCGACAGACGGGCAGGCATCTCGTGCATCGAGCCGCCGGGCCGGTACTTGGCCTGGTAGTCGTAGAACTCGGCGCCGTTGACCTTGATTTCGACCACGCCGAGGGCGCGGCCGTTCATCACCGCGGCGGCCAGCTCGCGGCCCGGAATGTACTGTTCCACCAACACGTGGCTGTCGCGGTACTGCCATTCGCCGCGAGCGAACGGATTGTCGTCGCGGTCGTGGACGATGATGACTCCGACGCTGGACCCTTCGTTGGTCGGCTTGACCACGTACGGCGGCTCCATGACCGCGCCGGCGAGGATCTCGTCGCGGTGGGCGAGGCGGCCCTTGGCAACGCGCAGACCCGCGTCGCGGAACAATGCCAGCGCCAAGGGCTTGTCCATGGCGAGCGCCGAGGCCAGCACGCCGGAGTGGGTGTAGGGCAGGCCCATCATCTCGAGCACGCCCTGGATGCAGCCGTCTTCACCGAAGCGGCCGTGCAATGCGTTGAACACCACCTCGGGCTGCAGCTCGGCCAGTGCGACGCCGACGTGCGGGCCGACATCGATTGGGTTGACGTCATAGCCACGCTCGCGCAGCGCGCGTGTGACGGCCTCGCCGGAGACGAGAGAAACCTCGCGCTCGGCTGACCAGCCGCCCATCAGCACCGCAACGCGCTTTCCCCCGCCGGCCATCAGGCCCCCGCCCTTCCACAATCCGGACCGCTGCCAGCGGTTGCGCCTATGCGCTGAATTTCCCACTCCATGGTGATGCCGGTCGCGGCACGAACGCGCTCGATCAACGAGCCACCGAGCTGCTCGATGTCGGCGGCGGTGGCACCGCCGTCGTTGATAAGAAAGTTGCAATGCAAGTCGGAGACTCGCGCTCCGCCACTGGCCAGGCCGCGGCCGCCGACGCTGTCGATCAGCTTCCAGGCACTGGTGCCCGGTGGATTCTTGAAGGTCGAGCCGCCCGTGCGTGCGCGTACCGGTTGTGTCGACTCGCGCCTGTCGCGAATCTCCTTGGTGCGCACCGCGATGGCCGCGGCGTCCGCGCGCTCGGCGCGCAGGACGGCGGACGTAAAAATCCAGTCGGCGGGCGCGTTGCTGCGGCGATAGGTGAAGCCGAGCGCGGCAGCGTCCACGGCGTGCACGCGACCCTGGGCGTCCACCGCCTCGGCGCGTAGCAGCACGTCCTTGAACTCGCAACTGTAGGCGCCTGCGTTCATGCGCAGCCCACCACCGATGGTGCCGGGAATGCCGGAGAGAAATTCGAGACCGCCGATGCCGAGTTGCATGGCGGACAGTGCGACGTTGCCGTCCAGCGCACCCGCGCCGACGTGCAGTCCGTCATCCTGAAGCGCGACCTCGGACAGACCGCGACCGAGACGCACGACGACGCCACCGATACCGCCGTCGCGCACGAGAAGATTCGAGCCGACGCCGATCACGGTCACCGGCACATCCGACGGCTTGTGGCGCAAGAAATGCGCGAGGTCGTCGCGATCCGCCGGGCGGAAGACGACTTCGGCCGGGCCGCCGACGCGGAACCACACGAGCTCCGAGATGGCGACGCACGGGCGATACCGTCCGCGCACTGCCGGCAGCCGGTCGATGAGTTCAAGAGTGCGCGCAGCACCCACAGATTCCTTTGGCATCATGCGCGCGCCTCGCGTTGGCCGCCGCGCGCTTCAGCGAGCTGCAGCGGCAGGATCTGGGCCCAATTGGTGATGCTGCCAGCGCCGAGGCAGACCACCAGGTCGCCGGGGCGGCCGACCTCAGTAACCAGCGCCGAAAGATGGTCGGGCGACTCGAGACCAACAACATGGCGGTGACCGCGCGAACGCAGCGCCGTCACCAATGCATCGCGATTGATGCCGGCGATGGGCTGCTCGCCGGCCGGGTATACGTCGGCGACGATCACCGTGTCGGCGTCGTTGAAGCAGGAGCAGAAGTCCTCGAACAGGTCGCGCAGGCGCGAGAAGCGGTGCGGCTGCACGACGGCAATGACGCGGCCGGTGTAGGCCGAGCGTGCCGCGGCGAGCACCGCCGCAATCTCGACCGGGTGGTGGCCGTAGTCGTCGATGACGGTAATGCCGCCACCTTCTCCGACGCGGGTGAAGCGCCGGCGCACGCCCTTGAACTCCGCCAGGGCGCGGCGCAACACCTTCTGGTCGATGCCCATCTCGCGTGCCACCGCCACCGCGGCCAGCGAGTTCTGCACGTTGTGCTGGCCGAGCATCGGCAGGCGCAGCTTGTCGATGGTCTCGCTGGCACCGGTGATGCGGTCACTGATGACGACGTCGTATTCAGAGCCCGACGGCGACAGCTTGATGCTGGTGGCGCGCACGTCGGCCTGAGCGCTAACGCCGTAGGTGACGATGCGGCGGTCGGATATGCGGCCGACCATGGCCTGCACCTCAGGGTGGTCGATGCACAGGATCGCGCTGCCGTAGAACGGAATATTCTCAATGAACGCCTGGTAGGCGAGCCGGGCGGCGTCGAACGTCTTGTAGAAGTCGAGGTGCTCGGGATCCATGTTGGTGACGCAGGCGATGGTGGCCGGCAGCTTCACGAACGTGCCGTCGCTCTCGTCAGCCTCGACCACCATCCACTCGCCGGAACCGAGGCGCGCGTTGGTGCCCCAGGCGTTCAAGATTCCGCCGTTGATCACCGTCGGGTCGTACTGCGCCGCATCGAGCAACGCCGCGATCATCGACGTCGTTGTGGTCTTGCCATGGGTGCCTCCGACGGCGATGCACCACTTCAGGCGCATCAGTTCGGCCAGCATCTCGGCACGGCGCACGACAGGAATGAAGCGCTCGCGCGCGGCAACGATCTCGGGATTGTCGGGCCGGATGGCAGACGACATTACGACCACCGCCGCTTCGGCGAGATTCGGTGCGGCGTGGCCGACAACAACGAGAATGCCGAGGTCGCGCAGACGCTTGACGTTGGCGTTCTCCGACTGGTCGGAGCCGCGCACGACATAGCCGAGATTGTGCATGACCTCGGCAATACCGCTCATGCCAATGCCGCCGATGCCGACGAAATGGATCGTGCCGATGTCGAGAGGCATCTGCCTCATGCGGCCCCTCCGTCGCCGGCGAGGCGGTCGTCAGAATGAACCAGTTGTAGCGGCGCATGGCGCGCCAGCACTTCCTCGACCAGATTGGCGAGAGCGCGTGCGGCGTCGGGGCGGGCCTGGCCGCGGGCATTGCGCGCCGCCAGTACCAGCTCGTCCGGCGACGTCATGAGGCGGGCGACGTGGTCGCGCAGTGCGCCGGCAGTCAGTTCGCGCTGAAAGAAGGTCCAAGCGGCCGCTGAGTCAGAAAGCGCGCGCGCGTTCGCCGCCTGATGATCGTCAGCGGCAAACGGGAACGGCACCATGATCGCGGGACGGCCCGCGACAGAGATCTCGCTGACCGTCGAGGCACCCGAGCGCGTCACCATAAGGTGCGCGGCGGCCATGCGCCGGGGCACATCGGAGAAGAACGTGGACAACTCGGCGATGACGCCAGCCGCCTTGTAGCGGCCATGAGTGGCGGCGATATCTTCGGGTCGGCATTGCTGCACGACACGCAGGCGGGCGCGCGCCTGTGCCGGCAGCCCACCGAGGGCCTCGGGCAGCAGGGTGGCGAAGATCGAGGCACCCTGGCTACCGCCGAGCACCAGCAGGTTGAACAGGCCATCGGTGGAGGCCGGGACGTATTCATTGGCGCGCAGGGCGCGAATTTCGACGCGCACGGGATTGCCGACGATCTCGGCCTTGGCGTGATCGTGGGAACGCAGCTTTGCAGTGGCCGGGAACGTCAGCGCGATCGACGACACGCGCGGTGCCACCAGGCGATTGGCCCGCCCCAGCACCGCGTTCTGTTCGTGCACAACCGTCGGGATGCGGCGGCTGGTGGCCGCGAGCATGGTCGGCAGAGATGCGTATCCGCCGAAACCGACGACGACGGCAGGCTGCAGCCACTCGAGCATGCGGCGCGCCTGCAACGTTCCGCGGGCAGTCGCGATCAGGCCATGCACGCGGGCGACGATGCCGCCTTGGGACGGCGTGCCGGCGTGGACGCTGTAGACCGGCAGGCGGCCGAGCGTGCCGCTGAAAGTCGAACCGCGGGCGTCCGTCACGAGCACGAGGCTGCGGCCGCGGCCGAGCAACTCGGATGCAAGGGCTTCGGCCGGGAACACGTGTCCGCCAGTGCCGCCTGTGGCAAGGATGATCGGACGACGCTTCATGCCGCCGCCTTGCCGAGCAGCCAGCGTGCTTCGAGTTCGGTGAATCGCCGGCGCGTGAGCGCAAGCAGAAGCCCCATGCCGAGCGCGAGGGCGAGCAGCGAGGAGCCGCCGTAGGACAGGAACGGCAAGGTCATGCCCTTGGCCGGCAGAAGGCGCAGGTTGACGCTCATGTTGATAGCCGCCTGCAGGCCGAACTGCACCAGCAACCCGCATCCGGCCAACAGGACGAAGTAGTCGGGCTCGCGCAGCAGGCGCAGCAGGCCGCGCAGCACGACGAAGGCGAAGGTCGCGGCGATCAGGATGCACGCCACCATGCCGAATTCCTCGCCAACGACAGCGAAGATGAAATCGGTGTGGGCATCGGGCAGCACGTTCTTCACCACGCCCTCGCCCGGACCGCGGCCGAACGGGCCGCCGGTGGTGAACGCGTTGAGTGCGGTCTGGACCTGGAAGTTCTCGCCCGACTCCGGATGCAGGAAGCGGTCGATACGCGCGGTGACGTGCGGCTCGAAGAAGTACGCGGCGGACAGGCCGCCTGCGCCGGCGGCAACCGAGCTCACGGCCCACACGAGCGGAAGGCCGGCAAGGAACGCCTGGCCGAACCACACGGCGCCGACGACGGCGGCCATGCCGTAGTCGGGCTGCATAGCAAGCAGAGCAAGCATCGTCACCAGCAGCGATGCCGACAGAACACCAAGGCGCCAGTCGGCGAGACGTTGCTGCAGCGACAGCAGCCACGCGGTGACGATGGCGAACGCGGGCTTGGCGAGCTCGGACGGCTGGAAGGTGACACCGGCGAGGTCGAGCCAACGGTGCGCACCGTTTACTTCGGGTCCCCACATCAGCGTGGCAATCATCAGGCCGACGGCGGCAATGCACGCCAGCAGCCCGACCCGGCGCACGCCGAGCGGCGACAACAACGACGCCAGCAACAGAATACCGATGGCCGGGACCAGGAACATGGCCTGGCGCTGAACGAAGTGGAACGAATCGACGCCGATGCGCACGGCGACGGCGGGGCTTGCCGCCACTACCAGGATCATGCCGACGGTCATCAGCAGCGCGATCGCTGCCAGCGTGAGGCGGTCGACGGTCCACCACCACCTGCCGAGGACCGACGTGTCGGTACGAGAGGGACCGATCATGTGGCGCCCTCCGTGGCCTTCAGGTCGGCGACGAGCTGCCGAAAGGCGTTTCCGCGCTCCTCGAAGTTGCTGAACTGGTCGAACGACGCGCAGGCCGGCGACAACAGAACGACGGCCTTGTCATCTCCGCGGGCTGCGGCGAATGCGTCGGACACAGCCTGTTGCAGCGCTCCGCAAAGGTCGTAGCGGTGCTCGTGGCCCTGTCGGCCCGGATGCCACGAGTCGATGGTCGCACCGAACGCGGCCGCGGCCTCGCCGATCAGGAATGAGCGCCGGATGTGGCTGTCGTAGCGTTTCAGCGACTCGATGCCGCCTTCCTTTGGGCGGCCACCGGCGATCCAATAGACATGCCCGAAGCAAGCCAACGCCCGCGCCGCGGCATCTGCGTTGGTCGCCTTGGAGTCGTTGACAAAGCGCACGCCATCGATGGTGCCGACGTCCTCAATCCGATGCGGAAGGCCCGGGAACGTGAGCAGGGCCTGTGCTGCCACCTTGGCGTCGCAGCCGAGCTCGACGGCTGCCGTGTAGGCGACCGCAATGTTCTGCCAATTGTGGACGCCGATCAGACGCGCCTTGCGCAGATCGGCGACGAAGTTCTTAGGACCGAAGCGGGCGTCCCACAGGGCGAAGTTCTGCACGAACACGCCGCGGCCGAGGCCTTTCTCGATCGAGACCGGAATTGCCTTCTTGCCGCGCACGGCGTGGATGCGCTCGTACATGGCGCGCGACTCGTCGTCATCAACGGCGACGACGGCGACCTGGTCGGGGCGCTGTTGCAGGAACAAGCGCTCTTTGGCGGCGACGTAGCCGGACATGCTGCCGTGACGGTCGATGTGGTCTGGCGTGATGTTGAGCAAGACCGCAACGTCGGCGGCGAAGGTGCGCGTCAAGTCGATCTGGTAGGACGACAACTCCAGCACATAGGTGCCGCCGTCACCCAGCTTGGGCAGGTCGAGGACCGGGGTGCCGAGGTTACCTCCCTCGATCGCCTCGCACCCGCAGGCGCGCAGGACGTAGGCGAGCATCGCCGTCGTCGTTGACTTTCCGTTGGTGCCGGTGATCGCAGCGATGCGCGTCAGCGGCGCGGTGGCGCGCTGCTGGCGTGCAAACAGTTCCATGTCGCCGACGACTTCGCAGCCGGCGGCGCGGGCAAGCAGCACCGCTTCGTGCGGCATCGGCGCGTGCAGAGGCACGCCGGGGCTCGGCACCAGAGCCGCCACGTTGCGCCAGTCCATGCTGTAGAAGTCGGCGATCGATGCGCCTTCGGCCTCGGCCATGGCGCGCTTCGGCGGCGCATCGTCCCACGCCAGCACGCGCGCGCCCCCAGCACGCAGCGCGCGCAACGTGGACGTGCCGCTCTTGGCTAGTCCAAGAACGGCGACCGTGCGGCCTGCGAACGTCGTGACGGGAAACATTTCCATCACCGAAGCTTCAGCGTCGAGAGGCCGACGAGCGCGAGCACGACGGCGATGATCCAAAAGCGAATGACGATCGTCGGCTCCTGCCAGCCCTTCTGCTCGTAGTGGTGATGCAGCGGCGCCATGCGGAACACGCGATTGCCGGTGAGCTTGAACGACACCACCTGGACGATCACCGAAACGGTCTCGAGTACGAACAGGCCGCCGATGATGGCGAGAACCAATTCGTGCTTAGTGATGATACTGACCGTGCCGAGGGCGCCGCCCATCGACAGCGAGCCGGTGTCGCCCATGAACAGCATTGCCGGCGGCGCGTTGAACCACAGGAAGCCAAGACCGGCACCGACCAGTGCGCCGCAGAACACGGCAAGCTCACCGGCGCCAGGCACCAGGTTGATCTGCAGATAGTTGGCGAATACAGCATTGCCGGCGAGATAGGCGATCAGCGCGAAGCTGGCCGACGCAATCATCACCGGCACGATCGCGAGGCCGTCGAGGCCGTCGGTGAGGTTCACCGCGTTGGAGGCGCCGACCATGATCAGGCCGGCGATCGGAATGAAGAAGATGCCGAGCGGCACCAGTACGTTCTTGAAGAACGGCACGGCGAGGCCGTGATCCAGACCGTCGGGCGCCAGGGCGACAATCCACGCCGCCGCCGCAAAGGCGATCAGGCACTCGAGGCCGAACTTCAAGCGCGCCGGCACGCCGCGGTGGTTGGCGCGCGTGACCTTCAGATAGTCGTCGGCGAAACCGATGAGACCGAAGCCCATGGTGACGAACAGCGTCACCCACACGTAGCCGTTGCGCAGGTCGGCCCACAGCAGCGTGGCGATGCCGAGCCCGAGCAGAATCAAGACACCGCCCATGGTCGGCGTACCGGCTTTGCTGACGATGTGCGTCTGCGGACCGTCGGGACGGATAGGCTGGCCGTTGCGCTGCTTGGCCTTGAGCCAGCGAATGACGGCCGGTCCGAGGATGAAACTGAGCGTCAGCGCCGTCAGAACCGCCCCGCCGGTGCGGAACGTGATGTAGCGCAACACGTTGAACGCATTGATCTGGTCGGCGAAGGGGTACAGCAGGAGATAGAGCATCAGTCGCGCCCGTCGCCTGGCCGGAAGCTGTTGACTGACAGGGCCGACAGCGCGCGCGTAACCGCCGCCATGCCGGTGGCCTGCGAACCCTTGACGAGAATCACGTCGCCCGGACGCACCGCTTCGGCGACCAGCGCGGCGCATTCAGCTGGCTGCGCGGCGTGTCCGCCGCGGCGTGCGGGGGACAGCGCCTGGTCGAGCTCCTCGATGTCCTCGCCGACCGTGTAGACCAAGTCGACGCCGCTCTCTTCGGCGACGCGCGCAAGGTCGGCATGCAGGCGGCCAGAGTTGTGGCCGAGCTCGCGCATGTCGCCGAGCACAGCGATGCGGCGGCCGCGACCCTTCACCTGAGCGCGGCCGAGCACTTCGAGTGCAGCGCGCATCGATGCGGGATTGGCGTTGTAGCTCTCGTCAATGACTTCGAACGGTCCACCGGACAGCGTCACGCGCAAGCGGCGGCCACGGCCCGGACCCGGATCGACCCGCGCCAGCGCCAGCGCAGCGAGGCCGAGGTCGGCGCCGAGGGTGTGGACGGCCGCCAGGACCGCCAGGCTGTTCATCACCCAATGACGGCCGGGAGCGCCGACCTTGTACGTCACCAGCTCGCCGCAAATGCTTGCCGACACCGTGGAGCAGTCATCGAGCAGCGCGACTTTGGTAACGCGGGCATCGGCTGCGTCGTGTTCACCGAACGTGAGAACGGCGACGCCATGTTCGCGCGCGGCGTTGAGCAAGCGCCCGAAGTGTGAGTTGTCGCGGTTCAGGATGACGACGCCGCCCGGCTCCAGGCCTTCGACAACCTCCGCCTTGGCGTCGGCGATGGCAGCGACCGACGGGAAGAATTCGAGGTGCGCCGCTTCGACCGTGGTGATGATCGCCACGTGCGGGTGCACCAGCTTGCTGAGCGGGCGAATCTCGCCGGCATGATTCATACCGATCTCGAAGATGCCGTAGTCGTTGTCGGGGCGCATGCGCGCCAGGCTGAGCGGCACACCCCAGTGGTTGTTGTGGCTGGCCAACGATGCGTGCGCGTTGCCGGATGGTGTCAGAGCAAGCTTCAGGGCCTCCTTGGTGCCGGTCTTGCCGGCACTGCCCGTGACGGCAACGATGCGCGCCGCGGTGCGGGCGCGCGACGCGACGCCCAGCGCAACCAGGCCGGCGAGCGTGTCTGGCACGACCAGCAGCGGAGTCGTAGCGGATGCGCCCGCGGGCCGGTGGGTCACCAGGGCGGCCGCGGCACCGCCGCGCACCGCTGCCTCGGCATAGTCATGGCCGTCGAACGTCGGTCCGGACAGCGCGACAAACAGGTCGCCCGTCGAGACCGAGCGGCTGTCGATCGATACGCCCTCGGCCAGAAACGGATACGAGGCGACTCCGCCCGTCGCCGCTGCCGCCTCAAGCGAGGTCCACAGCGTCATGCGCCGACTCCCGCGTGCTCGCGCACGGCGGCGCGAGCGTGCTCGGCGTCGTCGAACGGCAACACGGCGGCGCCGACGATCTGGCCTCTTTCGTGGCCCTTGCCGGCGATCACCAGCACGTCACCTTCGTCCAGGCCAGCGACTGCAACGCGAATTGCTTCGGCGCGGTCGCCGATCTCCGTGGCCCGGCCGCAACCCGCCAGAACCTGGGCGCGAATGCACGTGGGGTCTTCAGTGCGTGGGTTGTCGTCGGTGACGATGACGCGGTCGGCCAATTCGCAGGCGACGGTCCCCATCACCGGCCGCTTGCCGGGATCACGGTCGCCACCGCATCCAAACACGATGACTAGGCGGTTGCGCGCGTGCGGGCGCAGTGCGCGGAGGACCTTTTCGATGGCATCGGGCGTGTGGGCGTAGTCGACGAACACGCGGGCGCCGTTGATGTCGGCCACTTCCTGCATGCGGCCCGGCGCACCTTTGAGGCTGCGCAATGCGATGAGCGACGCATCGAAATTGCCACCGGTGCCGAGCACCAGGCCGAGGGCGCACAGAGCGTTCCACAACTGGAAGTCACCGACCAGCGGCACGCGCACCGTTTCGACCCGGCCATCGGTCGCGAGATCGACGTATGAACCGCTGCCGTTTGGGCGGTAGCCGGCGATGCGCAACTCGCTGCCGGCGCGGCCGTATGAAATGGTTCGCTGGTCACGGGCGCGGCAGGTGCGCGCCAGTTCGGGATACTCGGGCGCGTCGGCGTTGAGCACGGCGACGCCCCCGCGCGGCAGAACCGACGCAAACAACGCGCGTTTGGCCTCAAAGTAGGCCTGCGGCGTGGCGTGATAGTCCATGTGATCGCGCGAGAGATTGGTAAAGCCTGCCGCTGCGATGCACACGCCATCCAGGCGATGCTGGTCGAGACCGTGACTGGATGCCTCCAACGCAGCGTGGTCGATGCCCTCCCCTGCGAGTTCCGCCAGCAGCCGGTGCAACTGAACGGGTTCCGGCGTGGTGTGCTTGAGAGGGACGTGGCGTGTGCCGGACAGAACGCCCAGGGTGCCGAGGCTGGCGGCGCGATGGCCGAGCGACTCCCACATCTGGCGCACGAAGTTGGCGACCGACGTCTTGCCGTTGGTGCCGGTGACCGCAACCAAGGTCGCCGGCTGACGGCCGAAGAACTTCGCCGCCGCGCGGGCGAGCGTCGCACGGGCGTCGTCCACCGCGATGACGCGCACCCTGCCCGCGTCGATCTTGGCGCCCCTGTTGGCGAGGATGGCGATGGCGCCGCGCTGAATCGCGTCGGCGACGAACGTGCCGCCGTCTGCCTTGGTACCTTTGAGCGCGGCAAACAGGTAGCCCGGCCGAACGTCGGCCGAGTGCGCTGCAATTCCGGTGATGTCGAGGTCGAGGTCACGCTCGGTGGTAGCGCCGATTCGCGCTGCCGCCGGTTCGTTGGCTAACAGCTCAGAAACCAACACTCGCCGACCTCCGCCCATCGAGCGACACGTAGAGCCGACTGCGAATTTCCTTCGACTTGTCGTCCACCGGCATGACGCCGAGCATCGGTCCGGCGCGCGACACAATGCGCGAGACGACCGGCGCTGCGGTCCAGCCGCCGGTGGCGAAACCTTGCGTGTTCTGCGTGCCGTTCGGCTCGTCGAGCATGACGAGGACGACATACGCGGGGTCGTTCATCGGGAACGCGGCAACAAAGGACGACACCAGCGCATTCTTCTTGTACCCACCCTCCACGGCCTTCTCGGCCGTGCCGGTCTTGCCCCCGACGAGATAGCCGGCGCTTTCGGCCTGCTTCCCGGTGCCTTCTTCGACGTTGAGCCGCAGCAGCCGGCGCAGCGCATCGGACGTGTCGGCCGAGACGACGCGCTCGCGCACACCGGGACGGCCACCAGCCAGCAGCGTCGGCGAGACCTTGAAGCCGCCGTTCACGGTCGCCGCAAAGCCAGCGGCATACTGCAAGAGACTCATGGCGATTCCATGGCCGAAGGCGACGGTCATGGTGTTGATTTCACGCCACGGATCTGGCGTCAGCGGCGTTCCCGCTTCGGGTAGCTCGACCGATAGGCGATCGAGCAGGCCAAGCTTGCGCAGATAGTCTCGCTGCCGCTCGGCGCCGACCTCCATGGCCATGCGTGCGGCACCGATGTTGGAGGAGTAGACGAACACCTCAGGCACCGTCAGCCAGCGGTTCTTGGCGTGGTCGTCGTGGATGGTGAAGCGCGAGATCTTGATCGGCTTGGTGGCGTCGAACTTTTTTTCCAGGCGCGCCGTGCCGTAGTCGAGCGCCATCGCCACGGTCAGGACCTTCATGGTCGAACCGGGCTCGAACACGCCGAGGGTGGCGCGGTTGAAGCGGGCATCGGGCGAGGCCTCGCCGACCCGGTTCGGGTCGAAGTCCGGCACCGAGACCAAGGCGAGTATCTCACCGGTGGCGGCGCTCATGACGATGCCGGCAGCGCCCTTGGTCCTGAACTCGGTCATCGCGCGCAGGAGTTCTTCGCGCACGGCGAACTGCACGCGGATGTCGAGGCTGAGCTTCAGCGGCGCGCTAAGACCGCTCTGCGGGAAAGCCCGCAGCGCGTTGTCGAAGTATTGCTCGATCCCTGCGATGCCTTTGTTGTCGACATCCGAGTAGCCGACGACGTGGGCGGTGAGCGCGCCAAGCGGATAGAGACGGCGCTGCTCTTGCTGGAAGCCGACGCCCGGAATGCCGAGGCGGTTCACGTCGGCCTGCTCTTTGGGAGTCAAGTGACGCTTGAGCCAGGCAAAGTTTTTGCCGGATTCAAGACGCGAGCGCAGCTCGGGCTGGGTGATGCCGGGCAACAGAGCGGCGAGTTCAGCCGCCGCGCGCGGCGCGTTCTGCACCAACTTGGGCTCGGCATAGAGCGAAGCGACCACGAGATCCGTCGCCAGCACGACGCCGTTGCGATCGGTGATGTCGGCGCGGGCACGCACGATCCCCGGCCAGTCGTTGTTGGCGATGCGCGGATCGGTCTCTGGCTGCAGCGCCGCGAGGTCGAACAGGCGCACGCCGATGATCGAGAATCCGAGGGCGAAGCACGCCGCGAGCGGAATCAGACGCCGGTGCGCCGTATCAAGAGCGGTATTGCCGGAGCGCGGCTCGCGCTTCTTGGAGCGTGCGGTAGAGGTGGCGGCGACGCGGACCTCCTCGTCGGGAGGAGATCGAGTGAGGTCCGCGTCGTGCCTATCCATGAACGTGGGCGCGTTCATGGTACCCCCCACTTTCCGGCCGTGGTCGCTTGGGCGGGCGAAACGGCCGGTGTGAGCCGGAGGGGAGGAACCCGGCTTTCGGTTTGCGCAGTCGTGCGCGTTTCAAGTTCGGTGCGCGCGCTGGCGCGCAACGGAAGGGCTTCGATGGCGCCGATCTGGCGCACGGCCACGGGCCTCAGCGCCAAATGGCGGGCGGCGAGTTGCTGCAGCCGCTCAGGGCGGTTGAGGAAGCTCCACTCGGCTTCGAGCACCTGCAGACTCTCTTCCTGCAGCGCGAGCTTCTTCTGCAGCGCGACAACCTGATCGTCGAGGCGCTCAACCTCGTACTTCATGGCGTAGACGCCAACTGACAACGCGGCGGCGACCAGCACAGCACTGCCGAGAATGATGCCGGCGCGGGTCATGCGGCCCTTGCCCAGGCGGGAGCGTCGGTCCGCACGGCGGCGCGCAGGCGCGCCGAGCGCGAGCGCGGGTTGGCGGCGATCTCATCATCGCCCGGCTTCTCAACGCCGCGATGCAACAGACGGAAGGTCGGCGCGCGCTTGGTCTGCGCCGGTGGCAGGTGACGGCTCGGGTTGGCTTCGGACCCGGTGCGCTCGACAAGGAACTGCTTCACCGTGCGGTCTTCCAGCGAGTGGAATGAAATCACCGCCAGGCGGCCCTCCGGCGCCAACAGGTCCTCCGCGGCAGCGAGGCCGCGCTCCAACTCGCCAAGTTCATCGTTCACCAGCATGCGCAGCGCCATGAACGTGCGCGTTGCCGGATGGATGGTGACGCCGCCCGGCCGGCGATCCGCCGGCGCAACGCGCGCGACGATCTCCGCAAGATCGTCCGTACGTTCGATGCGCCGGCGGCCCCGCATCTCGACGACGGCACGCGCAATACGCCGCGCGTGACGCTCTTCGCCCAGCTTGAAGAGCGTGTCGGCGAGATCGCCCTCGGACAACGTATTGACGAGATCGGCGGCCGTCAGACCTTCGTTGCCCATGCGCATGTCGAGCGGCCCGTCCTTCGAAAAGGAGAACCCGCGCTCGGGATCGTCGAGCTGGAAGGAAGAGACGCCGAGGTCCATGACGACGCCGTCAACGGACTGCACGCCTTCGGCGCGCAGCGCGGTGGCCGCGTCGCCAAAGGTCGTCCGCGTTGTGCGCATGCGGCCGTCATAAGACTTGGCCAGCGTGTCGGCGCGCGCGATGGCAGCGGCATCGCGATCGAGCGCCCACACGCGGCACGACGCCGAGTCGAGCAGTGCGCGAGTGTAGCCGCCGTCACCATAAGTGAAGTCTGCGAACGTGTTGCCGTCGCGCGGGTTCATCGCCGCGACCGCTTCGCGCGCCATGACGGGGATGTGGCGAAGAGCGTCGCTCACGACCCGCCTCCCATGGGCAGCTTGAGCTCTTCCTTGCCCTCGCGGGCGCGGGCGCGCGCCTCGTCCTGCAGGGCGTCGAAAGTACCCGGGTCCCAGATCTGGAAACTCTTGCCGCGGCCGACGAAGGCCGCGTTCTCGCTGATCTTGGCGTGGGCGAGGAACTTTTCCGGGAGTAGGATTCGCCCCTCGGGGTCGAACGGCAGCTGCGCCGCATCGGCCAGAATCGAGAACGCGAAGTCGTCGCGCTTCTCGCTGAATGGGTTGAACGCCTCGATGCCCTTCGCCAGCCCCTCCATCTGCTCGATGCCCCAGCCCTCGAGGGCCGGGTGGCTGATGGAGCGAAACACGACAACGCCGTTGAATCCCTGCGCCGTCAAAAGGGTACGGAACGACGCCGGGACGGAGACACGTCCCTTCTTGTCAACTTTGTTGACCGTCGTTGAAAGCAGCAAAGCCGCCATCCGCGCCCATCCCCGGGAGGCAGAGCCGCCCTGGCTCGCCTTTCCGCGCGTCCCACGACCATCCCCCTAAAGGGGGCCGCCCAAATGGGCTTTTATGGGACTATTTGGGCTATCATGGTATGGCATGGGCCGTCAATCAAACGGACACCTAGTGCCCTCGGATTTTCTTAGGCGCGACTTGATTCTGTGCGGTGCTGACAATCCGCAGCCCGATCTGCTCAGTCGTCGTGATAAGTTCTTCTTATGTTCTTGTGACGGCCGCGAACCACCGCAACCGGGAGGCGGGGCGTCGATTGACCGGCTGCGTCGAGGCGCCTAGGTAGACCCGGCGCCAGAGGGCCAGGTGGCCGCTCTGCCCACGGGTTAATCCCTGGGGGCAGGGAGGAAAGTCCGGGCTCCACGGAAACACGGTGCCGGCTAACGGCCGGCGAGGGCGACCTCAGGGAAAGTGCCACAGAAAACAGACCGCCCGCCGCGGGTAACCGCAGCAGGTAAGGGTGAAACGGTGCGGTAAGAGCGCACCGCGTTTGCTGGCAACAGCAGCGGCACGGAAAACCCCACCGGGAGCAAGACCGAATAGGAGTGTTGCGCCTGGGGCAACCCAGGCAGGCCCGTTTCCGGGCTAGGCACTCGGGTTGGTCGCGCGAGGCGTCCAGCAATGGGCGTCCCAGAGGAATGGCCATCGCCCTGCGCAAGCAGGGTACAGAACCCGGCTTATCGGCCCTCTGGCGTAGTTTTAGTCCCCGCGCCCAGCCAGGCTTGCAACACCTGGTCGCGGGGCCCCTGCTCTAGCAGGCTGTTGAAAAAGTCAGCGGCGGAATGTTTGCGCGCAACAATAGAATCAGGACGGCCCCAGTCTTGAATCGATCTTGCGTGAATGGTGCATCTCGCGAATCAAAGTTGCGCACGACCATGGCCCAAAACCAATTTCAACAGCCTGCTAGCCGGCGGCGGCCATCGCGCGTTCGAAGCCGCGCTCGCGGGAGATCTTGTCGTAGGCCGCGTTGATCGAGGCGACCTTCTTGGTCGCCACGTCGATGAACTCCTGCGGCACACCCTTGGCCATCAGGGCGTCGGGGTGGTGTTCGCGCACCAGTGCCCGCCAGCGCTTCTTCACTTGTTCGAGCGTGGCGTCGCGCGCCACGCCAAGAATCCGATACGGGTCGGCGGCGTCGGGGCCGACATGCGTTTCGCGGATGCGCGCGAACTCAACCTCCGAGAAGCCGAACAGCGCCGCGACCTTCTGCAGGTATTGGTCC
This sequence comes from Rhizobium sp. Q54, assembly GCA_945889645.1. Taxonomy (GTDB): domain Bacteria; phylum Pseudomonadota; class Alphaproteobacteria; order UBA2966; family CAIVPW01; genus CAIVPW01. Next base: position 3,927 of record CAMDCA010000030.1, on the reverse strand, counting down.
TCGCCGGTGGTGAAGCGGCCGTCGGCTCGGGCGATATGGAACAGCCCGTCGAGCAGGTTCTCCAGCACCTTGGACTGGCCGCGGAACATCGAACCGATCTGCGCGGCGTAAGCCTCGAAGCCGGCGACGTCTTTGCGCGCCTGATTGAAGATGCGGGCGACGTTCTTCACTTCGGATTCCGGCACGCGGAATACTTCGCGGAACGCCGCGACCTCGTCCGCCGTCACTTGGCCGTCGGCCTTCGCCATCTTGGCGCCCAGGGCGATGACAGCGATCGTGAAGGCAATCGAATTGGTGTCGCCGGCGCCCGGCGCGGTCTCGTCGCGCGCGCGGTCTACGGCGTGGCCGGCGATGCCACCCAACAGCGCGCCCAACGGCCCGCCGACCGCGAAGCCCGCGGCTCCGCCGACAATCTTTCCCCAAATGCTCATGGCGTGGTCTTTGCCGCTCCCCTAGCCTCGCCAATATAGGACGGGTTGGACGCGGCCCAAGGGGGGCCAGGAATGAATCTACCGAACACCTTGAGCGCGGCCCGGATCGCCCTCGTGCCGGTCCTACTTACCCTGGCGTGGGTAGGGTTTCCCAAGGGCTTCCTCGTGACCTTTGCGGTCGCGGCCGCGACCGACGCAGTGGACGGCTGGCTGGCGCGGCGTTGGGGCCAGGTGACGGAGCTGGGCGCGCGCCTCGACTCCCTCGGCGACCTAACGCTGTACTCCTGCCTGCCCGTCTGTGCCTGGTGGCTGTGGCCCGACGTCGTGATCGGTGAGGCGGGATGGATCGGTACAGCCGTCGCCACCATGATCGCGCCGCTCGGCTTTGGCTTCGCGCGCTTCGGCCGGCTGCCGAGTCACCACACACGCGGCGCCAAGATCATGACGGCAGCACTGCCGTTCGCCTGCTTCGCGTTGCTGGCGGGATTTCCGCTGGTGTTCCACATCGCCGTCGTGGCGCGCGTGTTGGTGGCGATCGAGGAGGTCGCCATCACCCTGACGCTGCCGGAGTGGACGACGCCCGTGCCGTCCCTCGCCGTTGCACGCGCACTGCGGCGCGCGCGTGCGGATCGCTAGCGCTTGTCGCGCGAGGGCGCGCTACCGTTTGTAGAGCGACAGGATCTCGTCCAGGTAATCCATGATGCGGATCACCCGGCGCGAGTTGGAGCCAAAGTCGCCGGCGCCGTAGACCGAACGGCTGAAGATCGCCACCGAGCCACGCGTCTCGCCGTTGGCGAAGATCTGCACCGTCACTAAGTCGGGCAACTGGAAGAATCCCGAGCGCACGACGTAGGTGTACTGGTGCAACGCGTCGTCCGCGAGCAGGAGCTGCATCTCGGGCTCCTGCTCCTTGAGCATCTTGTCCCAGGTGCGCTTGATGCTGGCGACGTCGTTGTCATAGATCGGCGTGCGGTCGTCGAGCGCCGTGCACATTTCGTAGCCGGGGCACACCAGCCACGCCGCCGGCCCGCGGATCGACGACATCTGCGTGAAGTCGATCTTGCCGACTTCACCGACCTTAAACAGCGCACTGAACGGTTCGCGCCCGAGCGGCGTGACGCCGACGATGACGAATACGACGAAGGCGAGCACCGCAGCGGTGATTGCCCAGGAGACTGCACGCATCGGCGAATGCCTATCGCTTGGAGAGAACGGACGGAACGGAGGTCACGAGCTTGGCGATCTTGGCCGCCATGATGAAGTCGTTGGCGTGCAGGCCTTTGATCTTGTGGGTGTAGAGCACGACCTTGGCATAGCCCCAGCCGAACGTGATGTCGGGATGGTGCCCCTGCCCCTCGGCAAGCTCGCCGACCTGGGTGACGAACGCCATCGCCGCCTTGAAGTCGGGGAACGTCACTGTGCGCTCGATCCAAACGCCATCGGGCGACAGCGCCCACCCCGGCGTTTGGGCGAGTAACGGCGCAACCTCGTCGCGAGTCAGCGACGGAATGCCGCCGCGGCACGGAACGCAGGATTCCTTGTCGAGAGCCATGGGGCCACTCTAGCCAATGTCCGTCGCGGCGCAATCCTCGTGCGTTCCGGGCGGCCGGGCGCTAGCTTGGACCGATGCAGACAGTCCTGATCACCGGCGCCAATCGCGGCATCGGCCTCGCCTTCGCACAAAGCTATGCCGCCGACGGATGGCGCGTGCTGGCGACCTGCCGCACGCCGGACGCCGCCAAGGAATTGACCAAGCTCGCCGCCGCATCGGGTGGGCACGTCACCGTGCATGCGCTCGATGTGAGCGACGGCGCCGCGATCCAGGCGCTGGCCAAGGCCACCAAGAAGGACGCCATCGACGTCCTGATCAACAACGCCGGCGTCTACGACCCGTCGCCAAGCTTCGGCCGAACGGACTACGACGCCTGGGCCCAGGTGTTCGCGGTCAACACCATGGCAGCGTTGCGCATGGCCGAGGCGTTCGTGGACCAGGTGGCGCGCAGCGACAAGAAGCTGATGGCCGCCATCTCCAGCGGCATGGGCAGCATCGAGGACAACGGCTCGGGCGGCTACTACGCCTACCGCACGTCCAAGTCGGCGCTGCAGATGGTGATGAAGTCGCTCGCCATCGACCTCGCGCCGCGCGGAATCCTCAGCGTGGTGATGAACCCCGGCTGGGTGAAGACCGACATGGGCGGCCCCGGCGGCACGCTGACGCCGGCCGAAAGCGCACGGCGCATGCGCGCGGTGTTCGACAAGATCGGCCCGAAGGACTCGGGGAAGTTCCTTCACCACACCGGAAAGGAATTCCCGTGGTGAGGCTACTCGCCGCGCTCGCCCTCCTGTGGGCCGGCGTGGCGTTCGCCCAGAAGGCCCCCGACGGCGCATGGGAAACGAGAGCCGCCATGCCGACCGCGCGCTCGGAGATTGCCGCGGCAGCGATCGGCACGCGCATCTTTGTCGTCGGCGGCCTGGTGACGAGCGGCGGCATCGCCACCTTCGAGGCATACGACACCGTCACCGACCGCTGGCAGACCCTGCCGCCCATCCCCGAAGCGCGCCACCACACCGCCATGACCGCCCAGGACGGCCGCATCTACGTCGCCGGCGGCTACCGCGCCTCGTTCAACGAACCATTGCGCACGTTGTGGATGTTCGACCCAGCCACCAACGCCTGGGCTCGCCGCACCGACATGCCAGGCGAGCGCGCCGCGCACACCCTCACGGCCGTCGCCGGCAAGCTGTACGTCGCCGGCGGCATCGGCGACACGCCACAACGCATGTGGGTGTACGACCCAGCCACCGACCGCTGGTCCACCAACGTCGCCGCACTCCCGACCGTACGCGAGCACACATCGGCCGCTGCGCTCGATGGCAAGCTCTACGTGATGGGTGGACGGTGGAACAGCCGCAACCAGACGACGGCGGAGGTCTACGACCCCGCGACCGACAAGTGGACCAAGCTGCCCGACATGCCGACGGCGAGAGGCGGACTGACTGCTGCTGCCGTGCGCGGCCGCTTACACGTGACTGGTGGCGAAGAATTTGGCGGTGACCGCACGTTCAACCAACACGAGGTCTACGACCCCACCACCAATGCGTGGGCCGCGGCGACAGCGCTACCGACCGCGCGGCATGGGCTGACAAGTGCCGGCGTCGGTAGCGTCTTCTATGTGATCGGCGGCGCCACTCGTGCGGGTGGCGGGACGTACACGTCGCTGTCAGCGCTGGCGGAGGCGTTCACCGTACGCTAGGTCGGCCTTGTTGCCTGAGACACCCGCGATCTGGCGGCCCCTCGTTCCCTCTAAGAGGATTTCTCTTCCCTCTAAGAGGACCAATAAGGCATATCTAGAGCATTTTGCGATCACGTTGTGACGTATCCGGCGTGGTGGATGTAGTTGACGCACTCTGCTGGCGTGAAGCGATCGAGTAGCTGTCCGACTCGCTGCCAAAGGCTTTCGGTGGTTCGTTCTGCGGCGACGCGCAGTAGGGACTT
>CAMDCA010000029.1 GCA_945889645.1 Rhizobium sp. Q54 | reverse complement strand
CCCCGGACGTCCACATGGACGTCTGGAACACAGACCGCGGCTGGGCTGCCATCACACTCTACGGCCCAATCCGCCCCACTTCAGTCCACCGCAGCGACGATGCCCCCTTCAGGGCGCCGAAGCGGTGACTTCTTCAACAGCCTGCTAGTTCCCCGTCTTGGGGGACAGCCGCGGCGGGCCAGCGTTCGGTTGACTCGCCAAGGCCCCCGACTAATATGCCGGCCAACTTCGCCCCTGCGGGAGAGACCGGCCTTATCGCTTAGGGGCCGGCGCCGAAGGAGCAACCGCCCCGGAAACTCTCAGGCAAGCGGGACCGCAGGGGAAGCCAAAGCTCTGAAAGCGGGCAGGGGGCCGTCATGGCCGCCGGCCTCACCGACGGAGTAAACCGCGCGCCACCCAATTGGGTGCCCACGCGGTGAATCTCTCAGGTCCGAGGACAGAGGGGGCGCTGGCCGCAAGCAGTCGCGGCAGCGATTCTCTGTCGGAGGGACCATGGGGGAAGCGTCGTCGAGCGATCTTAAGAAAACACCGTTGCATGCGCTGCATGTTGAGTTGGGCGCGCGCATGGTGCCGTTCGCCGGCTACGACATGCCGGTCCAGTATCCGGCCGGCATCCTCACCGAGCACAACCACACCCGTGCCCAGGCAGGCCTGTTCGACGTCTCGCACATGGGCCAGGCGCGCCTGTGGGGCGCCGGCGCCGACAAGGCGATCGAGACCATCGTGCCGGGCAACATCACCGGCCTGGCGCTCGGCCGCATCCGCTACACGATCTTCACCAACGAGGCGGGCGGCATCCTCGACGACCTGACCATCGGCCGGGCCGGCCATCACCTGAGCATCGTCGTCAACGCGGCGTGCAAGGACCAGGACTACGCGCACATGCGCGCCAAGCTGCCGAAGTCCATGCGCCTTGAGGTGCTCGAGGACCGCGCACTCCTGGCGCTGCAGGGCCCCGCCGCCGAGAAGGTGATGGCCCGGTTCGCACCCGAGGCCGCCAAGCTCGGCTTCATGTCCTTCACCTCGATGAAGGTCGCGGGCCTCGACTGCACCGTGTTTCGCTCCGGCTACACCGGCGAGGACGGCTTCGAGATCTCCGTCCCGGCTAACGACGCCGACGCCTTCGCCCGCAAGTTCCTCAAGGAGCCCGAGGTGAAGCCGATCGGTCTTGGCGCCCGCGACAGCTTGCGCCTGGAAGCCGGCTTGTGCCTCTACGGCCACGACCTCGACACCACGACGACGCCGGCCGAAGGCGACATCGGCTGGACCATCGCCAAACGCCGCCGCGAAGAAGGCGGCTTCCCCGGCGACAAGATCATCCTCAAGCAGCTGGCCGAGGGTCCCGCGCGCGTGCGCGTCGGCATCCGGCCGGACGGCCGCGCGCCGGCCCGCGAAGGCACCAAGATCCTGGACGCCAAGGGCAAGGAAATCGGCGTCATCACGTCGGGCGGCTTCGGCCCGACCGCCAATGGCCCGGTCGCCATGGGCTACGTCACACGCGGCAACAACGCCGTCGGCACCCAGCTTGGCTTGGTTGTGCGCGGCGCGACCTTGGCGGCCAAGGTGGCGGCGCTGCCGTTCGTGCCGCATCGCTACAAGAAAGCTATCTAGGCCAAATAAGTAAGAGTCGTCGAAAGACAGGAGCAGAACATGGCCGATCGCCGCTACACCAAGGACCACGAGTGGATCGAGATCAACGGCGCCGTCGGCACCGTCGGCATCACCAACTACGCGCAGGAGCAGCTCGGCGACGTCGTGTTCGTTGAGCTCCCCCCCGCCGGCAAAAAGCTGACCAAGGGCGGCGAAGCCGCGGTGGTCGAGTCGGTCAAGGCGGCCTCCGAGGTCTACTCCCCGGTCAGCGGCGAAGTCGTCGAGAGCAACGCCGAGCTGGCGAAGAACCCCGCCATGGTGAACACCGCCGCCGAGACCACCGGCTGGTTCGTCAAGGTCAAGGTGGCCGACGCCAAGGAAGTGTCCGGCCTGATGGACGCCGCCGCCTACAAGAAGTTCGTCGACGGCCTGCACTAGGATTCGCTCGTCATTGCGAGCGAGCGTCGTGCGAAGAGCACGCCGGAGATATGAAGCGAGCGCGGCAATCCAAGGCCGTACCACGCACACTGATGAAAGAGTGACCTGAAGATGCGCTACCTCCCGCTCGGCCCCGATGACCGTGCCCAGATGCTCGGCGTCGTCGGTGCCAAGTCCGTCGACGAGTTGTTCAAGGACATCCCCGAGAAGGCGCGCATCAAGGGCCTGCTCGATCTGCCGCCGCACCAGGGCGAGCTTCAGGTGGAGCGCGCGCTGTCCGCCATGGCGGCCAAGAATCGCGCCGCCGGCGCGGGGCCGTCGTTTCTCGGCGCCGGTTCGTACCGCCACCACATTCCGTCGGCGGTCGATCACCTGATCCAGCGCTCCGAGTTCCTGACCTCGTACACGCCGTACCAGCCGGAAGTCGCCCAGGGCACGCTGCAGTTCCTGTTCGAGTTCCAGACCCAGGTGGCGATGCTGTCGGGCATGGAGGTCGCCAACGCCTCGATGTACGAGGGCGGCTCGTCGTGCGCTGAAGCCGTGCTGATGGCCGGGCGTCTGACCAACCGCCCGCGCGCGATTCTCTCCGGCGCGCTGCACCCGCACTATCGCGACACCGTCCGCACCTTCACCCAGTTCAGCCCCATCAAGCCTGAGTCCGGTGAGCCGGTGATCGACGGCAAGGAAGACCTCGCCGCCAAGCTCGGCCCCGACGTCGCCTGCGTCGTCGTCCAGACTCCCGACTTCTTCGGCAACCTGCACGACTACACGCAACTCGGTGCCGCCTGCCGCGCTGCCGGTGCGCTGCTGATCGTCGTCGTCACAGAGGTCGTGTCGCTCGGCGCGCTGAAGTCGCCAGGCCAGATGGGCGCTGACATCTTTGCCGGCGAAGGCCAGAGCCTCGGCGTCGGCCTGAACTTCGGCGGCCCGTACGTCGGCCTGTTCGCCACCAAGAAGCAGTATCTGCGCCAGATGCCCGGCCGCTTGTGCGGCGAGACCACCGACGCCGACGGCCGCCGCGCCTACGTGCTGACGCTGTCCACCCGCGAGCAGCACATCCGGCGCGAGAAGGCGACGTCGAACATCTGCACCAACTCCGGCCTGTGCGCGCTGGCGTTCGGCATCCACGTCTCGCTGTTGGGCGAGGAAGGCATCCGCCGTCTGGCCAAGCTCAACCACGCCGCCGCCGTCCAACTCGCGGACGCGCTGGCCGGTCTGAAGGGCGTCAAGGTGCGCAACAAGACCTTCTTCAACGAATTCACCGTCGAGCTCCCCCGTTCGGCAACCGAAGTGGTGGAGAAGATGGTCGGACAAGGCGTGCTGGCCGGCGTGCCGGTGCAGCGCCTGTACCGCGACCGCCCCGACCTCGCCAACCTGCTGCTCGTCGCAGCCTCCGAGACCAACACCGACGCCGACCGCGCTGCGTTCGTCGCCGGGCTCAAGAAGGTGCTGGCATGAAGCCCGATACTACTAGCGGCAACCGCGGCCTCGACCTCGAAGAGCCGCTTCTGTTCGAGTTGAGCCGTCCCGGCCGCACCGGTGTAGACCTGCCGGAGGCAGCCAAGGTGGCGAGCCACCTCGGTGGTCTCGACCGCGAAGGCTCGATCGGATTGGCCGGCGTCTCCGAACCGGAAGTGATCCGTCACTTCGTGCGCATCAGCCGCAACAATTACTCGATCGACGCCAACCTCTATCCGCTCGGCTCGTGCACGATGAAGCACAACCCGCGCCTCAACGAGAAGATGGCGCGCCTGCCGGGCTTCGGCGACGTGCACCCGCTGCAGCCGGAGTCCACGGTCCAGGGCGCGCTCGAACTCATCCACACGCTTGGCCACTGGCTCAAGACCCTCACCGGCATGCCCGCCGTCGCCATGCCGCCCGCGGCCGGCGCGCACGGCGAGCTGTGCGGCATGATGGCCATCCGCGCCGCCCACGAGGCCAAGGGCGACACCAAGCGCACCCGCGTGCTGATCCCTGAATCGGCGCACGGCACCAATCCCGCCACCGCCGCGCAGTGCGGCTTCACGGTGGATCCGATCCCCGGCAACGATCGCGGCCGTGTCGATCTCGCCGCCGTCCGCGCCAAGCTCGGCCCCGACGTCGCCGGCATCATGCTGACCAACCCGAACACGCTCGGCCTGTTCGAGAACGACGTCATCCAGGTCGCCGAGGCGATCCACTCGGTGGGCGGTTACTTCTACGCCGACGGCGCCAACTTCAACGCCATCGTCGGCAAGGCGCGGCCCGGCGACATGGGCGTCGATGCCATCCACATCAACCTGCACAAGACCTTCTCGACTCCGCACGGTGGCGGCGGCCCGGGCTCCGGCCCGGTGGCGTTCTCCAAGGCCCTCGCCCCGTACGCTCCGTTGCCCATGATCCTGGAGGACGGCGGCCGCTTCCACCTGATCGAGCATCGCGGCGACAAGGGCGAGCCGGGGGAGAAGTCGTTCGGCCGCATGCGCACCTACAACGGCCAGATGGGCATGTTCGTGCGCGCGCTCAGCTACATGATGAGCCACGGCTCCGACGGCCTGCGCCAGGTCGCCGAGGACGCGGTGCTGTCCGCCAACTACATCATGGCGAGCTGCAAGGACGACCTGACGTCGCCTTATCCCGGCCCGTGCATGCACGAGGCGCTGTTCGACGATCGCTTCCTCGAAGGCACCGGCGTCACCACGCTGGACTTCGCCAAGGCGATGATCGACGAGGGCTACCACCCGATGACCGTCTACTTCCCGCTCGTCGTCCACGGCGCCATGCTGACGGAGCCGACGGAGACCGAGAGCAAGGAAAGCGTAGACCGCTTCATCCACGTGCTGCGCACCTTGGCCAGACGCGCCAAGTCCGGCGACGCCCAGTTCTTCAAGAACGCCCCCCGCTACAGCCCGCGCCGCCGCGTCGATGAAACCGCCGCCGCCCGCAACCCGATCCTCCGATGGACGCCCCCGGCGCCCAAAGCCCAGGCCGCGGAGTAAGCCTGAAGGACCCCGCCTTCCGGCGGGCTCGACTCACCTCTCCGTCATGCGCGGGCTTGACCCGCGCATCCACGCGCGTCCACAAACGTGGATGACCGGGTCAAGCCCGGCCATGACGACCATGGCCACGAAGAAGAAAAAGCCCACCAAGCCCAAGAAGCCCTCGGCCCGCCGCTCCCCGGCCGCCGCGGTGCTGGCCAAGGGCGCGTTCCGCCCGCGCGTGGTGAAGGCGAAGCGCGGCGTCTACTCCCGCAAGACCAAAGGCTCCGACGCCGACGAGTAACCCCTCGTCGTCCTCGCGAGGAGCGTAACGACTACGTTCGTCGCGCCGGCGACGCGGTTCTCAACAACACATCGTGTATTGAAACGGCCGACACGAATTGTATATAGAGGCGCATGACCCGTGCGCCGTCCTCACTCGCCCTGCATCAAGCCGCCGCCCCGCGCGCAGCCGCGGCAGCCGGAGCCCCGTTGCCGGCAAACGCCCGTAGATACGGCGCCAACGGACGGGCGCGGAGGGGTTCCGGTCACGCGCCCGTAGATACGGCCCTTACGGCGCCGCATCGGTCCCGTCGCGCCGTTGCGGCGCCGGTGGCCATCCGGTTGTCCGCGGTACCTCCCGCGTCCGGCAGCACCGCCGCACAACGGTCCGCATCTACCGTCTCAGCGGTCCGCACCCGCCCAACAAAAAGCCCCGCCGAAGCGGGGCTCATTGGCCGCTCGCGAGCATCCGCGCGTTTAATGCAGCTTGCGGTCGAGGTCGCGGATGGCTTCGTCCACCATGCGGTCGGCGGCCTTCTCATCCAGTTCGGCGATGATCAGGCGCTGGGCGCCGCGCACGGCGATGTCGATCGCCGCGTCGCGGACTTCCTTGAGCGCCTTTTGCTCGGCGCGCCCGATGCGCTCCTTGGCTTGCTCAGTGCGGCGCTGCACGGCCACTTCGAGCGCCCGGGCGGCATCCTCGGTCATGCGCTGCGCTTCGACCCGCGCCTGGGCCAGGATCGCCTCGGCCTCGCGCTCGGCGTCCTTCTGCTTCTTCACGTACGAGGCCAGCAGGGTCTCGGCCTCGGCGCGCAGGCGCGATGCTTCGTCGAGCTTGGCTTTGATCTCGGCGGTGCGCCCGTCGAGCCAGCCGGTCATGAACACGTAGCCCTTCTTGCCCACCAGCGCGATGAACGCCACGAAGCCAAGAGCGGCCCAGTTCTCGGGGTTGCTGAAGAATTCCATCGGCTACCCTTAACCCCGTGCCTTGAGCTCGGCGTCGATCGCCTGCAGCGCGACATCGCGCGAGATGCGGCTGCCGGTGACCTTCTCGGCCGCCGCCTGTGCCACGTCGGCCGCCACGTCGCGCAAGCTGCCCATCGCCTTGTTGCGCGCCGCAGTGATCTCGGCGTCCGACTTCTTCGCCTGCTCGGCGAGTTCGGCGTCCTTTTTGGCCATGCGGGCCAACTGCGCGGTGTTGGCCGCCGCGCGGGACTCGGATGCCAGCTTCTGCGCACGCGCGCGCGTCTCGCTCGTCACCTTGTCGAAGTTCTTCTGCGCCGCTTCGGCCTTGCGGCCCATCTCCGCCGCCTCGGTGAGGTCACCCTCGATGCGGCGCTCGCGCATCGACAGGATCGACTCGATGCGCGGCAGGGCCATGCGCGCCATCAACACGTACAGCAGCACGAACGAGATCACGAGCCACACAAGCTGCGGCGCGTACGTCGTGAAGTCCATCTGTGGCATGGCGCGGTTCCCTTAAGGCCGGAGCGGCGTAGCGGACTGCTTGGTTCAGCCGAACAGGATCAGGAACGCCAGCACGAGGGCGTAGATCGCGACGGCCTCGGTCAAGGCGAAGCCCAGCAGCACGTTGCCGAACATCTTCGGCGCCGCGGCGGGGTTACGGATGCCGGCCGAAACGTAGTGGCCGAAAATGGTGCCGATGCCGACGCCCGCTCCGGCGACGCCGATGGTGGCGAGGCCTGCGCCGATCAACTTTGCCGCTTCGATATCCATGGTCTTCTCCTCTGGGTGAACGATTTAGTGCTTATGAAGATTTATCGCGTCGGACAGGTACAGGCAGGTCAGCACCGCGAACACATAGGCCTGCAGGAAGGCGACGATAACCTCGAGGCCGTAGATCGCGATCACGAACAGGAACGGCGCGAAGCCGAAGATGCCGAGCGCGACGACGAAGCCCGCGAACACTTCCAGCATGGTGTGGCCGGCCAGCATGTTGGCGGCAAGACGCACCGAGAGGCTGATGGGACGCGTCAGGTAGCCGATGATCTCGATCGGCACCAGCAGCGGCGCCAGGAAGATCGGCACGCCGTGCGGCAGGAACAGGCTGAAGAAATGCAGCTTGTGGCGCCACAGGCCGATGATCGTCACGGCGATGAAGATGAACATCGCCAGCGCAAAGGTGACGATGATGTGGCTCGTCACGGTGAAGGTGTGCGGGATCAGGCCGATGAAGTTGGCGAACAGGATGAACATGAACAGCGAGAACACGAACGGGAAGTACTGCTTCCCCTCGGTGCCGACGTTGTCCCGCACCGCGCCGGCGATCAGGCCGTAAGACGCCTCGGCCATCGCCTGCAGGCGGCCCGGCACGAGGTTCTGGCCGCGCGTCGCGGCCATCAGGAACCAGGTGATCAGGGCGACCGAGATCAGCATGAACAGCGCCGCGTTGGTGAACGAGGCGTCGATGCCGAAGAATTCGAGCGGAATCAGCCGATGGATCTCGAACTGCGCGAGCGGGCTGTGTTCCGCGTGTCCAGCTTCTTCCAAAAGACCCCCCGACTCTCGCCCGGCCGCCGCAGCTTACTCGCTGGCAGCGCCCATGCGCTTCGCTTCGCGAAACGCACTCAATATGCCTGACGCCATGCCCAACGCCAGAAAGACCAACAACAGAATGGGCCGGGTGCCCAACCACCGGTCGAGCAGCAAGCCCAGTCCCGCACCCACGACCAGCGCCGCGATGAGCTCGGTGGCGATGCGAAACGCCGCCCCCATGCCCTTCGCGTTGACGCCGCCCGCACCAGTTTCCTGGGGACCCACGGGCTCGTTTTGCCCTTGGGCCCGTCGCAGCCGGTCGCCGAAATCGCCCAAATCGGGCGGCGGCGCGCCAGGCTGCGGAGGTCTGTCGTCAGTCATCTGCGCCGCCACGAACATTGGCGCAAAAAACCGGCCGCACAATAGGAGGGGCACCCGGGGGTGTCAACCGTCGCAGGTTCACCTAAGTGCCGATGAAACAAGGAAAAATCTGGCTGCGCCCAATCGTCGCCCCAGCCTCGGTTTTGGTGTGTGAAAGAGGCCGCCGGGAATGGGCGGGTACAGGACGGGAACAGCTCTAGTGATGCGACTCGGACGCCATCGTCGCGGGATCGACTTCGGGCTCGCTGATCGCCACCAGCTTGCCGTCGCGCACGGTGAAGAACCAGCAGCTCATCCGGCCGGTGTGGCAGGCGACGCCCTTTTGCTGCACCAGCAGCAGAAGCGCATCGCCGTCGCAATCGAGGCGGATCTCGATCACGCGCTGGGTGAAGCCGGAACTCTCGCCCTTGTGCCACTGGAAGCCGCGGGAACGCGAAAAGAAGTGCGCTTCGCCGGTGGCAAGCGTGCGCGCGAGGGCGGCGCGGTTCATCCACGCCAGCATCAGCACCTGGCCGGAATCGACCTGCTGCACGACGACGGGCACCAGGCCCGCCTCGTTGAACTGGATGGCGTTGGCGAGGGTGCTGCCGACTTCGGGCTGGGCGTGCGGGTCCAAGGTTCAGCCCGCCTCGCGCATCTGCTCGGCGTTCTGCAGGTCGACCGAGACCAGTTGCGACACGCCGCGCTCGAACATGGTGACACCGAACAGGCGATCCATGCGCGCCATCGACAGCGGATGGTGGGTGATGATCAGGAAGCGCGTGCCGACCGTGCGCGAGATTTCGCTGACCAGGTCGCAGAAGCGGCCGACGTTGGCGTCGTCGAGCGGCGCGTCCACTTCGTCCATCACACACACGGGCGCCGGGTTCGTAAGGAAGACGGCGAAGCGCAGGGCCACGGCGGTCAGGGCCTGCTCGCCGCCCGACAGCAGCGTCAGGGTCTGCAGGCGCTTGCCCGGCGGGCTGGCCATGATCTCCAGGCCGGCTTCGAGGACGTCCTCGGAATCGACCAGCTTAAGGTGGGCCTCGCCGCCGCCGAACAGGCGGCCGAACAATTCGCGGAAGTGGCGATCGACGGCGACGAATGCCGCCTGCATGCGCTCGCGGCCTTCGCGATTGAGGGCGCCGATGCCGCCGCGCAGCCTGTGGATGGCGCCCTGCAGGTCGTCGCGCTCGGTGGTCAGGCGATTCAGCTCGGTCTCGAGTTCGGTAGCCTCCTGCTCGGCGCGCAGGTTGACCGGGCCCATCTGCTCGCGCTCGCGCTTCATGCGCTCGACGGTGGCGTCTACTTCGTCGGCCGGCGGCAGGGTTGCGCCCGGCTCGATGCCGGCCACAGCGACCGCTTCCTCGGGGCCGCACTGGAGCTGCGAGTGCATGCGGTTCAGCACGCCGCGCTTGCGCTCGCCGCCGGCTTCGGCGCGGCCTTCGGCGCGCACGCGATCTTCGCGCGCCGTCGCGGCGGCTTCGCTGGCCAGCTTCTCTTCGCGATCGCACGCCGCCAATCGGTTCTCGGCCGTGGCGAGGGCGTCGGCGGCCGTGTTGCGCTCGGCGTCGGCGACGACGGTGTGTTCCAGCAGCACGGTGCGGCGCTCGGCCAACTCGGCCGGCTTGGCGTCCAGCACCTTCAGTTCGGTCTCGTCGGCGGCGCGGCGATGCGACAGCTTTTCCAGATGAGCCTCGGCCGCGCTGGCGCGCGCCTGCCAGCCGTTGCGCTCCTGTAGCAAGGTCTGCAGGCGGCGGGCGCGCATCTCGGATTCTTGCTTAAGGTGCGCAGCGGTGCGCTCGGCTTCGCTGTGGGCGGTGCGGGCGTCGTCGAGTGCCTGGCGCGCGGCGACGATCTCGGCCCGCAGGGCGGCGGCGTCGGGCAGGGTGGACAGGCCTTCGCGCGCTTCGCGGGCGCGGCGGCCCAGGCTCTCGATCTCGTTGGCGAGGTTCTGCGCCTGCGCGGTGAGAGCGGCGGCGCGTTCGCTGCGCGCGACGGCCTCGCGAACCGCGGCGGCGTATGCTTCGCGCGCTTCGCTCAACGCGCCCTCGGCGCCACGCAGCTGCACGCGGGCCTCGGTCTCGGCGGCTTCGGCTGCCTTGGCGGCGAGCTTGGCCGCTTCGAAGGCCGCGCGCGCCTCGTCCAATTGCTCCTTGGCGGTGGCGACTTCGACGGTCAGTTCGTTGAGGCGGTTGCGCTGCCTCAGGCGGACCGCCGCGCGCGTACCGGCATCCGGCGCGCTGGTGAGACCGTCCCAGCGCCACAGGGCGCCTTCGCGGCTGACCAGGCGCTGGCCCTGGGCCAGCTGGCCGCGCAACGCAGGGCCCTGTTCGGTGGCGACGACGCCGATCTGCGACAGGCGCAGCACGACGGCTTCGGGCGCGGTGACGTACTTGGACAGCGGATCGACGCCGGCGGGCAAGGCGGGCGCGTCGCGCTGTACCAACTGCCAGTGTGCCGGCGCGGCCAAGTCGCCGGACGCCTGCAGGTCGTCGCCGAGCGCGGCGGCGAGCGCCGCTTCGAAGCCCGGTGCGACCGTGACGGAGTCGAGAATGGGACGGAACAGGTCGTCCTGGTTGGCGCGCAGGACATCGTTCAACGCGATCTGCTCGACCGACAGGCGGCGATGGCGCGCCTCGATCTCGTGCAGGGTGTCGCGCTTGGCGGCAAAGGTCTCGGCGCTCTGGGCGCGGTTGGTGGCGGCGGTGGCGAGAGCGGTGGTCATCTCGCCGAGCAGCGCGCGCGCGGCGGAGATTTCCGGAACCTGATCCTCGGCGCTCTGGTCGGGCGGCGCGACGTCGCCGTCGTGCGGAGGCACGCCTTGCGTGGTGAGGCGGGCGCGTTCGTCGGCGACTTCGCCGGCGCGCTGCACCAGGTCACGCAGGCGCGTCTCGGCGCCCTCGGCCGCGGCGGTCAGGCCGGCGCGGCGCGTCTCAGCCCCGGTCAGGCTCTCGGATAGGGCGTCGGCAGCACGGTCGGCGGCCGTCAGGCGGTCGCGCGTCTCGGCGCGCTGGCCCTCGGCATCCGCAATGGCTTGGTGTTCCTGTTCCTTCGCTGCGCTGAGTTCGCTGCTCTCGCGCTCGATGGTGGCGATGTGCTGGGTCGCGTCGGTGCCCATCGCCTCCTCGCGCTCGGCGTCGGAGTCGGTCTGGGCGATGCGGGCGCGCAGGCGCTCGGCCTCGGCCGCGGCGCGCTTCCCTTCGGCGTCGACGGCGTCGCGCTCCAAGCGCAGGCGCTGCAACACGGCGGCGCGTTCGGCCTCGGCCTGACGCAGGGGCGGCACGGCCAGCGCGGCCTCGGCCTGGGCGGTCGATGCGGTGGCGGCGCGCTCGGTCGCCTCGGCGACAATGCGCTGGGCCTCGCGCAGGGATTCCTGGGCGGCCTCCAACTCGGTGATGGCGTCGGCCCACAGGCGCAGCAGCAGTTGCGCCTCGTGGGTGCGAATCTGCGCCGACAGGCGCGAATAGCGCGACGCCTGACGCGCCTGGCGCTTCAGCGCGCGCAGGTTGGTGTCATGCCCGGTCATCACGTCGGCCAGGCGCTCAAGGTTGGTTTCAGCGGCCTTGAGGCGCAGCTCGGCCTCGTGGCGGCGCACGTGCAGGCCGCCGATGCCGGCGGCTTCCTCAAGCAGCGAGCGGCGCTCGACCGGCTTGGAGTTGATCAGGCTGCTGATCTGGCCCTGGCTGACCATGGCGGACGAATGCGCGCCGGTGGACATGTCGGCGAACAGCGTCAGCACGTCGCGCTGGCGCACTTCGTTGCCGTTGATCGAATAGGCCGAGCCCTGCTCGCGCTCGATGCGGCGCACGATCTCGATCTCGTCGCGGTCGTTGTATTGGGCGGGCGCGCTGCGGTCGGCGTTGTCGAGCAGCAGCGTCACTTCGGCGATGTTGCGCGCCGGGCGCTGGGTCGAGCCGGCAAAGATCACGTCGTCCATGCCGTCGCCGCGCATGCGCTTGGCGGAGTTCTCGCCCATCACCCACTTGAGGGCTTCGACCAGGTTGGATTTGCCGCAGCCGTTCGGCCCGACGATGCCGGTCAGTCCCGGCTCAACCACCAGTTCCGTCGAATCGACGAAAGACTTGAAGCCGGTAAGCCGAAGACGCGTGAAGAGCACGGGGCCTGCCTAAGTCGGCCGGAGCTAGGCGCGCCCGTCGGGGCGAGCCGCTGGGCGGCGAATGAAGAAGAAGTAGCCACCCGCGGCGATGAGCAGCGCGATGACCGTGAGCGAGATGTAGAGGAACGCTTCGCCGCCCGCGGCGGCACCGGCGGCGCTGCTGGAGATGCCGCGCGAATTCTTGACCGGACGGCCGGCGAGAGCGTCCTCGACCGCTGCCTTGAACAGCTCCCAGGGCAGGGCGCCTTCGATGACGGCCGTGCCGACGATGAAGGTCGGTGTGCTGGCGACGTCGAACTGGCGCTCGCCTTCGAGACGCGTGTTGAGAATCGCGGTGCGGAGGGTCTGATCGGCGAGGCAGGCGTCGAAGTCGGCCGCGCTGAGCCCGCCGAGCTGGCCGATCTGTCTCAGACGGGCGAGGCGGTCGGTCGCCACCACCCAGGTCGCCTGGTTCTTGAACATGACCTCAAGGAACGGGAAGTAGCGCTGGGCACCCGAGCAGCGCGCCAGGATGGCGCCTTCGACCGCCGGCTGGTCGAGCGGGTACTCGCGGAAGATGAGCCGCACCTTGCCGGTGTCGATGTACTCCGCCTTGAGCTTCGGCAGAGTGAAATTGTGGAACTCGGCGCAATGCGGGCAGGACATCGAGGCGTACTCGATGATTGTCAGCGGCGCCCGAGGGTCGCCAAGGCTGACTTCAGCCGTCCCGGACAGCGGTTGTGCCGCCGCAGGGAAGGCTACGAACAGGGCGGGGGCCAGAAAAATAGCCGTCGCCAGTGCTTTAGCTTGGGTCAGCATGTGCCCACAACCACTAGATATGGTGCCAGTATGGGGAGGACCCTTCGGCCATGCAACTCTAACGAGTCTGGTTTCTGTCAGGTTCCTCGCTTGACTCTTGAGCGCTCATTGGGTGGCTCCAGTTGTGCCTCCGCCACCCGCTGACCTAGGGCCCGCAAGGCCACCCGCAAGTCTGGATCGCCGGTCGCGGCGACCGCTTCGTCGAGGGCCCGCGACTCGTCCGCACCGATGGCGCGCTTCGGTTTTGGCACCCGCTTGGTTTTGGCCGGAAGAGGTCCTTGATGCAGCGACAGGCGTTCGACCGCCGGGTAGCCGAAGAAGCCATTGACCCGCTCGATGACGATCGGCGCCAGGTGCTGCAGCTCCAGCGCCAGCGCGCCGCTGGCGCGAATGTGCAGGGTCGCGCCGCCGGCCTTGTCGTCGCGCGGGAAGGCGAGGCGCTCGGGTACGCACTGCTCGGCCAGCGCGACGCCGACGATCTCGGACCAGCGCGCGACGATGGCGCCCTGGGCGAAGCCGCGCTTGCGCAACACCGGCGACGCCGCTTTCGGCATCAGGGCGCCGAGGGCGCGCAGGCCGCCGCCACGGCGGATGTTGTCGTCCATGGCGGAAGCATGGCCCGATTCGAAGGCTGCGTCATGCCTCTGCTAGGGTCCGCCCGTGAGCGCTGACCTGCCCGCACGCCTGCTCACCTGGTACGACCGCAACGCACGGCGCCTGCCCTGGCGAGTCCCACCAGGGGTAGGCGGCGCCGACCCCTATCGCGTCTGGCTATCCGAAATCATGTTGCAGCAGACCCGTGCTGCCGTGGTCGGGCCGTACTACGAGCGCTTCCTGCAACGCTGGCCGACGATCCAGAGCCTAGCCGCCGCGCCTCAGACCGAGGTGCTCGCGGCTTGGGCAGGCCTCGGCTACTACGCCCGCGCCCGCAACCTGCATCGCTGCGCCCAGGTGGTGGCCGACGCAATGGGCGGAGTCTTTCCCGACACCGAGGCGGGCCTCGCCGAGTTGCCGGGCGTCGGCGCCTACACAGCCGCCGCGATCGCTGCGATCGCGTTCGATCGTCCGGCGGCTGCGGTCGATGGCAACGTCGAGCGCGTGATGGCGCGGCTGTATGGCGTCGAGGAACCGCTGCCCGGCGCCAAGACCAAGCTGCGGGCGCACGCTGCCGCACTCGTTCCGGCGCAGCGTGCGGGCGACTACGCCCAGGCGGTGATGGATCTTGGCGCCACCATCTGCACGCCGACCAAACCGGTGTGCGGCCTGTGCCCGTGGAATGAAGGCTGTGTCGCGCGCCACGCCGGCAATGCCGGCGACCTGCCGGCGCGCGCCCCCGCCAAGGTGCGGCCGGTTCGCCATGGTGTCGCGTTTTGGCTTGAGCGCAAGTCCGATGGTGCCGTGCTGTTGCGGCGCCGTCCGCAGGAAGGACTCCTTGGCGGCATGGTCGAGGTGCCTGGCACGCCGTGGCGCGGCGAGACCTGGGGGCAGGCGGAGGCACTGGAGCATGCGCCCGTCGCCAGCGAATGGCGTGCGCTCCGCGGCGGCGTGCGCCACACCTTCACGCACTTTCAACTGGAACTCAGCGTGTTTGCCGCGCGGACCAGTGCGGACGTCGAAGGCCAATGGTGCGTGCGGGCCGACCTCGATGACGTGGGGCTGCCCAGCGTCATGCAGAAGGTAATCAAGCTCGGATTGAAGGCCGAACGCAGCTCCTAGCAGGCTGTTGAAGAAGTCGGTGGCGGCTTACCCGCTGGAGTGATTCTCTCTTGGAGCCGACGTGCTCAGAGGGGGTGCCGATGCGGGGGTCAGACGGGCGGAGCGGTGGGCTGTTCAGCTACGTTAGATTGGAAGCGCGAGTCCCGGAGCGGCATCCGCTGCGGACGATCCGCGAGATCGCCAACGCGGCGCTGGCCGGTCTGGGCGCCGAGATCGAAATCTGGTTCAACGACAACGCGCAGGCCGCGGCGATCGCGATGAAGCCGGCAGACGAACAGCCGGTGTCGTAACGACCCTTCTCCGAGCGATACCCCCTCGGGCACGCTCCGGCGTTGCTCGGGGGCTGCTCCAAGCAGGGCACGTTGTTGGCTGAATTCATCATCAGAACGATGGTTCGGACCAGGAGTGCGCACCGATGAAGACGCTGATGCTTGCTGTGACAGCCGCCATCTTGTTGGTCGGGTCCGGTGCGTTCGGCCAGCAGTATCCGTTGGCGGGCGATGCGGCCGGCGACGCACGATCCGATGCCGCCACCGCGCCGACTGGCGAGGCCCAGCGGTCAGGCGCAGAGTTTGACCACGTCCGCGCATACGCGCCAGCCCAGCCGGCCAATCGCCCGCCGCTGCCGGTCGCTATGGAGGGCGACGCCCCGATCTGGGTTCTTCCCACCGAGATAGAGGAAGGCCGCATCGGTCTTCTGCCGGACGTCTGGTTTCCGCCGAGCTTCATTCCGGGCTACACGCCACAGTCTTGACGCGGTCGAGCCTCCGCGGCGGGATCGGAGCACGGTTAGCGAGCTTGATGACGGCGCGTTCGCACTCGTCCGACCTTGGATCCGGCGTGGCACGCGAGTCAGTTCGGATTCTGACCCGCCATCTCGGCGCGGATGCGCTGGCGCAGAACGTCGATCGGCAGCAACGCACCGTTGCCCGAGTCGAATAGCCAGAAGTCCCAGCCATTGCAGGCGCTGGCACCCTGGACGTGCGCGCCAACCGAGTGAATCGAGCCGGTCGCACCGTCGCTGACGACGGTTCCGTCGGCGCGCACGCGAGCCCTGGCCGCGCCGCGGTGGTCATAGAGGACGGCACCCGGCGCCAGTAGACCGCGTTCCACCACCTGGCCGAACGGCACGCGCGGCTCCTCGCGCTTGCCGCGCGAAATTTCCAGGCTGGTCGTGTCGCCCTCGCGCACCGCGGCAATGCGGTCGCGGGCAATGGCGGCGTAGCCCGCGTCGCGGTCGATGCCGATCCAGCGCCGGCGCAACCGCTTGGCCACCGCGCCGGTGGTGCCGCTGCCAAAGAACGGGTCGAGCACCACGTCGCCGACGTCGGACGACGACAGCAGCACGCGATGCAGCAGCGCCTCGGGCTTCTGGGTGGCGTGCGCCTTCTTGCCGTCAACCTTGATGCGCTCGTTGCCGCTGCACACCGGCAAGAACCAGTCAGAGCGCATCTGCAGGTCGTCGTTCAGCGCCTTCATGGCGTGGTGATTGAACGTGTGCGCCGGCCCGCCGCGTTCGCGCGCGCACCACAGCAAGGTTTCATGCGCGTTGGTGAAGCGCCGGCCGCGGAAGTTCGGCATCGGGTTGGTCTTGCGCCAGATGACGTCGTTCAGCACCCAGTAGCCGAGGTCCTGCAGGATCGTGCCGACGCGGTAGATGTTGTGGTAGCTGCCGATGACCCACAGCGTGCCGTTCGGCTTCAGGGCGCGGCGCGCCGCCGTCAGCCAGGCGCGGGTGAACGCGTCGTAGGTGGCGAAGTCGGCGAATTGGTCCCAGGCGTCATCGACCGCATCGACGACCGAATCGTTTGGCCGCCGTAGTTCGCCTTCGAGCTGCAGGTTGTACGGCGGGTCGGCGAACACGATGTCGATGGATGCCTCCGGCAGGCTCTGCATGATCTGCACACAGTCGCCGACCTGCACCGTGCCGAGCACGGAATCGAGCCGGGAATCCTGGGGAGTCGGGGTCGGACGGGCCATGGCGACGGAGGATGATTCCTCGCTGACTCGCCGTCAATCCCTTTGGAATCAATGAGTTAGCGTTAACTCTCGATTACACCAGATGTTGGGCTCAAGCTTGCGGCGCCTACCTCAGTTATTCGGCGGCGGCGGTCTCGAACGGCAGTTCGGGCTGCAGGGTTCCTTCCAGCGCCAGGCGCACGGTGGCAAACGTGCGGCGGTGATGGGCGGTGACGCCGAGCTTAAGGATGGCGGCGCGGTGGTCGGCGGTGGCGTAGCCGCGGTTATGTTCCCAGCCGTAGCCCGGGTACGACTGCGCCAGCGAGTCCATGATGCGGTCGCGCACGACCTTGGCGATGATCGACGCCGCGGCGATCGAGCGGCACAGGGCGTCGCCGTCGATGATCGCGCGCGCCGGGCACGGCAGGTCGCCGGGCAGCTGGTTGCCATCGATGAGGGCGGCGCGTGGCTGCACCGGCATCGAGAGCACGGCGCGGCGCATCGCGACCAGCGACGCTTCGAGGATGTTGATGCGGTCGATCTCTTCGACGCTGGCGACGCCGAGGCCGACGATGGCGCACTCCTCTAGACGCACGTAGAGCTTCTCGCGCGCGCCGGCTCTCAACACCTTGCTGTCGTCGATGCCGCGCGGCACGCCGCGCAGCGGCAGGATCACGGCGGCGGCGACGACCGGGCCGGCAAGCGGCCCGCGCCCCGCCTCGTCGATGCCGGCGACCAGGCATCCGGCTTGGCGTTCGAGCGTGACGCTGGGAATGGCGGGGTTCCCTTAGCGGGCGGGAGGATTGGGCCGCTCGCGCGGCTCCATCGCGGTGGCGCCTTCGACCATCACGTCCACCGTGATGTCGCCGAGCTCGCGGAACGTCAGGGTGACCGGCACGGTCTGGTCCTTGACCAGCGGGGCGGCGAGCGTCGTCATCATGATGTGCATCGCCTCGGGCTCCAGCACCAGCGACTCGCCGGGCAGGATTTCGACCTCGATGATGCGCAGCATGCGCGTGACGCCGTCGTCGGCGAAGACCGTAACGTGCAGGCTGTTGGCGCGCGCGGCCGCAGACTTCACGCCGGTCAGGTGCACGGGGGCGGCCGTCTCGTTGACGATCAGCATGTAGACGGCGTTGCCGAGATTCGGACGGAGGGTGGCGGGCGTCCACGGATCGACGATCCGGATGCCCTTCTCGACGACCTCGAAGGCGCGCGCCGCGCTCGCCGCAGACAGGGC
This sequence comes from Rhizobium sp. Q54, assembly GCA_945889645.1. Taxonomy (GTDB): domain Bacteria; phylum Pseudomonadota; class Alphaproteobacteria; order UBA2966; family CAIVPW01; genus CAIVPW01. Next base: position 11,752 of record CAMDCA010000029.1, on the reverse strand, counting down.
GAGCAGGGCAGCGGCCGCGCCGCTCAAGATGTGCCGGATCGTCACCGCGGCGCATGCTAGCGGCCGCGGCTGCGCATCACCAGAGCGCCAATTGTCCGTCGAGCGACGGCGGCCTGAACTGGCTGAGGTCGAGCTTCTTGCGCTCCTTGTTGAAGCCGAGGCGTTGGCACGCCGTGCGGAACCGCAGGTCGATCATCTCGGCGTAGGCGCCGCTGCCCTTCATGCGGGCGAAGAAGCGCGGATCGTTGTCGTGCCCGTCGCGAGTCGAGCGGATGAGGCTCATCACGTGGGCCGCGCGGCCCGGCGCGTGCTCGGCGAGCCAGTTCTGGAACAGGTCCTTCACGCCGTGCGGCAGGCGCACGAGCGTCTTGCCGGCGCTGCGCGCGCCGGCGTCCCACGCCGCCTCCAGAATCGCCTCGATCTCGATGTCGTTGAGGCCGGGGATGATGGGCGCCGTCATCACGCCGACCGGCACTCCCGCCTCGGCCAGCGTGCGGATGGCATCGAGACGCTTCGGCGGCGTCGCGGCGCGCGGCTCCAGGCGCCGTGCCAAGCCGCGATCGAGGGTGGTCACCGACAGGTGCACCATCGCCAGGCCACGCTTCGCCATGCTGGACAGGATGTCGGCGTCGCGCGTCACCAGGTGCGACTTGGTGACGATGCCGACCGGATGGTTGCACTCGGACAGCACTTCGAGGATCGAGCGCATGATGCCGAGGCGGCGCTCGACCGGCTGATAGGGATCGGTGTTGGTGCCGATCGCCAGTACGGACGCCTTGTAGCGCGGGCTGGCCAGTTCCTGGCGCAGCAGCGCCGCTGCATTCGGCTTGGCGAACAGCTTGGTCTCGAAATCGAGTCCGACCGACAGGCCGAAGTACTCGTGGCTAGGCCGCGCGAAGCAGTAGACGCAACCGTGCTCGCAGCCGCGATAGGGATTGATCGACTGGGAGAAGCCGAGATCGGGCGACGCGTTGTGGGCAATGATCGAGCGCGTCTGGTCTTCGCTGACGGTGGTCTGCAGCGGCGCCGGCGCGGTCTCTTCCTCGGACTCCGACCAGCCGAGGTCGGCGTAGTGGTAGTTGCGGTCGCCGGTCACCCGCGCGCGCGGCTCGAAGCGCCCAGTCGGGTTGCCCGTGGCGCCTCGCCCGCGGCGCAACTCGGGCGCGACGGGCCGGTCGGGATGGAGGGTCGGCGGTCCGCTGTTCACCCGCCGACCGTAGCGGGGCAGACGGAACGAATCAAGAACTAGAGACGGGCTACTTCTTTTTCGGTTCGGGAGGCCGCGGTGCAGCCTTGGGCGCGGCGGCCGGTTTGCCGGGCTGCGGCGCCTTCGGTGCGGCGGCGGCTGGCGGCTTGGCCGGCGCGGCTTGGGCGGGCCGCGCTGCGGCGGGCGCGCCTGCGGCAGCCGGAGCAGCACCTGCCCCTGCGGGCTGCGGTCCCTTGTTGATCTGCATGGAGTTGTAGAAGCGGTCGATCGAGTTCTGGACGTACTTGCGTACCTCGTCCTGCTGCTCGTCATCGAGGCCGCGCAGCTTGGCGCCCGAGGCCGTCAGGACGCTGGAGTCGCGCATGACCTTGAGGACCGCGGCGGGGTTCTGGGCGCCTGCGGCAATGCGCACGATCAACTGACCGAGCAGAATCCGGACCGCGAGGACGTCGGCGGCGGTCAACTGTTGCGCATTGAGGGGCGTGGGTCGCGCTCCTGAAAGGTTGATCGTTGCACGCTACTTTGATGCCTGCAGCTACTGGGGTTTGCCTTCGTTGAGCCGGGGAATCAGCTCGACGAAGTTGCACGGCCGGTGGCGCGAATCGAGCTGGAAGCGCAGGATGTCGTCCCACGCGTCTTTGCAGGCGCCGGGCGAGCCCGGCACCGCGAACAGGTACTTGCCCTTGGCGACGCCGGCGGTGGCGCGCGACTGCAGCGCCGAGGTGCCGACCTTTTGGTACGACAGCATGCGGAAGAGTTCGCCGAAGCCCTCGATCGTTTTCTCGCACACCTGATCGAACGCTTCCGGCGTGGTGTCGCGCCCGGTCACGCCGGTGCCGCCGGTGGTGATGACAATGTCGATGCCGGGGCTGGCGACCAGCTCGTTCAACAGGGCGATGATCGCGGCGATGTCGTCCTTCACCAGAGCGCGGCGCGCCAAGGTGTGGCCTGCGCCGGTCAGGCGGTCGATCAGGGTCTGGCCGGACGCGTCAGTCTCAAGCGTGCGGGTGTCGGAAACCGTGACAACCGCGATGCGTGTGGGCAGGAACTTGCGGCTCTCGTCAATTCCGGCCATTGGCCAAAACCGTGCGCACAGCTTCTGCGTCCTCGTAGATTGGCCATTGTCCTGCAGCCAGCAGCTCCAGCGAGGGAGACGGCTGACCAAGGCGGGCGCGGTAGATCCAGAAGTTGGCCAACACGCGCTCGGTGAAGTTGCGCGTCTCGCTGACCGGAATCTTCTCGATGAAGAGCAGCGGATCGGTGAGCGGGCCCATCGCTTTCAACCACCTCGACAGATTGCCCGGCCCGCCATTGTAGGCGGCAATGCCGAGCATCAGGTTGCCGCGCACGTCGGCCGAGTCGAGCAGATAGGTGACGTAGCGCTGGCCGAGGGCGAGGTTGAGATCGGGCTCAAACACCTTGGCGCGGTTGGTGGTGCGCAGGCTGCGGTCCGCCGCCATGAAGCTCGCCGTGCGGGGCATCAGCTGCATCAGGCCTTGGGCGCCATCGACGCTCTTGGCGCGCGTGTTGAACGCTGATTCCTGCCGCACGAGCGCCAGCACCAGGGCGGGATCGACCGCGTAGCCCTGCCATTGCGGCACCGGGTAGAGCGAGCCCGTGTACGACATGCCGGTGCGGGTGAGCAGATCGCGGCCGATGCGCAGCTCTGCGGCGGCCATCTGGAACTCGGCGGCGACGGCCAGCAACGGCTCGGCCATGCGCAGGCCGGCGGAGTCATAGAGGCCGCGAATTTCGCGATCGGCGGCGTAGTCGTTGCCGACCTGGGCGAGCGCGATGGCGCGCTTCACCGCCGGCATCTTCAGCATCGCCGCCATGTCACCGGCGCTAATCGCCGGCTTCTCCCACTCGAAGGCGACCGACTGACCGAGCTGCTTGGCCGCCAGCACGCCGTAGAGCGAGTGCGATTCGGCCGCGGCCTGTTCGAGCCATGGGTTCACCGCTTGGGGCCGGCGGGTGGCCAGATTGGCGCGCGCCGCCCAGTAGGCGGCGGCGGCGCGGTCGCGGCTGTCGAGTCCCTTGGACTGCGCCGCCATCTCGAAATGCGTGCGCGCCTTTTCGAACTGGCCGAGTTCCCAGGCAGACAGCCCGGCGGTCCAGTCGGCTTCCGGTGCCCAACGGCGGCTGCGGGCGGCCACTTCTTCGGCAAGCTTGAGCGCGGCAGCAGGATTGCGATTGCGGAAGTATCCGGCGGCGATCTCGGTCGCCAGGATGTCGCGCTCGGTTGCGTCCATCACGCCGACGACGGTGACGCCGTGCAGCAGATTGTCGTGGGCGCCCTTCAGGTCGCCGCGGCGCAGCTGGTCGCGCACATAGGCGACGGCGCTGCGCACGCGCGCAGCGTTGGCGGCGGTGCGGCCGGCAGGCTGGTAGCGCGGCGCGACGAACGGCGACTGAGTCGCCGCGGCGGGCGTCAGCGCGGAGATGCCGTCGAGGTTGGGCTTGATCGGCGACTTGGGTGCCGCGCTGCCGGCGGTGCGGCGCTTCATCGCCAGTTCGTAGACGCGCTGGGCGTCCGGATGGTCGGCGTACTGGTCGAGCCAGCTTTTCAGCTCCGCGTAGGTCGAGCGATACGCGGTCGGATGCATGTAGCGCTGGTACTGGACGTGGCCCATCAGGGCGCGGTCCTTGATCAGCGCGATCTCGCGATCCGCTTCTTTCCACAGCGCCTGATCCTGCAGCGCGAAGACGCGGCGGTACGAGGCGATGTCGGTGGCGCTGAGTTCGAGCGGGGCGGCGATGCTTCCGGCCGCTTGGGCAGGCCGCGGAGCGAGCGCAATCGCCGGTGTCAGGAGCGCGACAGCCAGGGCAGCGGCAAGCCAACGCTGCGCCCGGAGCGGGCGCGCACCTGTCCGCTGGCTATGTGGTCGCAACATCCCCTTGGCTGCCGGAATCGGTCCGCCAGCCAATCGCACTAGCACCTGAAACACGTGTCGGGCCTCCGGCCGTGCGTTCGGTAGCCGCGGAGAAAAGCACGCGGGGACCGGCGCGGCAAGCTGCGATGCCCGCAGCGACCCAACGAAAGGCCAAGGTTAATGCGGTTTTTGCGGCCTCAGTACGGCCGCGGGACACTACCGCGCACGCCGATTCCATCTGCTAGGTTCGGCTCTTGAATGGCAGTGCAGGGGGAGCCGCGATGGATTTGGTCTGCTTTGTTCATCCGAGCTGGAAGCCGCGCATCCGGCCAGCCGAATCGACCCGGCAATGGATGACGGACACGCCAGAATCGTTCGCCTATCGCTGCCTGCCGCTCAACATTGCCAACGCCCACGGCTGGGAGATTCTGTCGCCCTGCGCGTTCGACGCGACCTGGAACGGTGGCCCGACCACCGCCGACGTCACCATCAACATTTCCGGTAGTGCGAAGCCGAGTCATCCCCCGGTGTCGATCTTTGGCCAGGGCATCCTGACCTTCAACATCGAGGGCCTGTTTCGCACACCTCCCGGCTGGAACCTGTGGGTTGGCGGATCGCCGAACCGACTGAAGGACGGCATCCAGGCGCTGACCGGCGTCGTCGAGACCGATTGGGCGCCGTACACGTTCACCATGAACTGGCGCTTCACGCGGCCGGGTCAGACCATCCACTTCGACGCCGACGAGCCGATCGCCTTCTTCTTTCCGATCGAGCGCACGTACCTCGACGACGTGAAGCCGCAAATTGTGCCGATGGATGCCGACCCCGACCTGGTCGAGCAGTTCAAAGCGTGGAGCAAGTCGCGCGACGAGTTTCAGAAGCGCGTCGCACGCACGCCGCCGACGGTCCCGGCGGACAAGTGGCAGAAGCATTACTACCAGGGCACCGGACCGACCGGCCGGCCGGCACCGGTGGAGCATCGCACCAAGATGAAGTTGCCGGATTTCGAGTGGCGCAAGGCGTTGGCGCAGCAGCCGGCCGCTGCGGAACGGGCGCGTGCAACCGAGGTTGTTGCCGCGGCGCCACCGCCTCAACTTGCGCCCGCGCCGCCGCCCCAACTTGCGGCCGCGCCGCCGCCAATGGCCGAGGTTTCCGCGGCGCTGGCGTTGAAGAAGCGGGATTGGCTCCTGCATCACGTTGAGAGCCGGCGCGACCTGGTGCCGGACGCGGTGACCATCGACCGCCGCGTCGGGCTCAGCCGCGAGGAGTTTCTTGAGACCTACTTCGCGCTGCAAAGGCCGGTGGTTCTAACCGGCGAGATGCAGGAGTGGCCGGCGCTGACTTTATGGACGCCGCAGTATCTGCGTGGCGCGGTCGGGTCGAAAGAAATCGAGTACCAAGGCGGGCGCACCAAGAACGATCGATTCGAGATGCAGAAGGACCTGCATCGCAGGACGCTGGCGTTCGACCAGTACATCGACCTGATCGAGCGTGAACCCGGCAACGACGCCTATATCACGGCCTACAACTGCGAGCGCAATCGTGCCGCGCTGGCGGTGTTGGAGAAGGACACGGTGTTCCTGGACAAGTTCCTGGCGCGCCAGGGATCGTTCCAGAGCGGCATGATGTGGATTGGGCCGCCGGGCACGGCGACGTCGCTGCACCACGACCTGACAGACAACTTCATTGCCCAGGTGGTGGGGCGCAAGCGATTCAAGATTGTACCGGCCGCCGACGTCGGCAAGCTCTACAACCACAAACACGTCTTCAGTCAGGTGCCGAATCTCGAGGATCCGAACCTCGATCGCGCGGCGTTCCCGCTGCTCGACCAGATTCGTGTTTACGACCTCACGGTGATGCCCGGCGAGATCCTGTACATGCCGCTGGCGTGGTGGCACCAGGTCCACGCGATCGACTTCAGCGTGACCATCACCTACACGAACTTCGTGTGGCCCAACGACGGCTACAAGGACTACCCGGCCGACTGATCGGCGTGCAGGCGGCGGCGCACTTCGAGCAGGTCGCGCCACGCTTCGCGCTTGCGCGCCGGCGTGCGCAGCAAATACGCCGTGTGATAGAGCGGCATGGCGGGAATCGGCGGGCTCGGATGTTCGGGGTCGCCGACATAGTCGCGCCACCGGCCGCGAATGCGGGTGATGCCTTCGGACGTGCCGAGCAGCGTGCCGGCCGAGGTACCGCCAACCAAGACCAAGAGCTTGGGCGCCACCAGGGCGATGTGGCGGCGCAGGAACGGCAGGCAGATCGCGACCTCGTTCGGGGTCGGAGTGCGGTTGCCGGGCGGGCGCCACGGCAGGATGTTGGTGATGTAGACGCTGCGGCGATCCATGCCGGCCGCGGCAAGCATGCGATCCAGCAGCTTGCCGGCCGCGCCGACGAACGGGCGGCCTTCGCGATCTTCGTCGGCGCCGGGCGCTTCGCCGATGAACATCACCGGGGCGGCAGGGTGGCCGTCGGCAAAGACCAGGTTTGTCGCCGTGTGCTTGAGGCTGCAGCCTTCGAACGCGGCCAGCGCGTCGCGCAGGGTGGCAAGGTCGGTGCAGGCGGCGGCGATGTCGCGCGCGCCACTGGCGGCCTGGTCGGGCGGCGGCGGCGCGGCAACGCGGCGAGTGCGATCGGGTGGCGCGGCCGATGCGGGGGCGTGGGCGGCGGCCGGACCGGCTCTGGCAGCAGACGCCTTGGCGACCGGCTCGGCTGCTTCGGCGGGGCGGGCCTTGGCCGCAGGGCGCCGATAGCGGTCGATGGGGGTAACGCCGATGGCGTCTTCCACACCGGTTTCGACGTACCAGTTCAGTAGCTGTTCGAGGTCGAGGTCCTGCATCGGCCGTTCTTCTTTATCATTGCATGCAGGCAGGTGCGCCCTAGGTTGGTTACCCGGGCTGAATTGCCAGGGACGCGGGCCTGGGATATCAACTGCACGGGCTTTTTCGCGCGGCCGCAGCGCCGGCTACGCGGTTGGAACCAGACAATTCGGCGCGTAGACGGGTTCCGGATACGGGCGCGTACACGAGAATGGGAACGGGCGCGGCCCGGCCCTGCTCACTTAGCCGTTGCGAAGGCAGCGACGCCTTTGTTTTGATGGGAGTCCTATGAACACATTCAATCGGCGTACGTGGGCTCGCCTGACTCCGGCGGCAGCCTTTGTCGGTGCTATGGCCGGACTCATCGCAACGCATCCGTTCGCGGGGGCCCAGGCGGCCGCCGGCAACGAGCAGCTCGGCGCTTATCTCGCCGGCCGCATCGCGGGTGCCAACAACGACCTGCCGTTTGCCGCGCAGTATTTCGAGCAAGTGCTCGCCGTAGACCCGGACAACCAGGAGATCCTCGCCGCTGCCGCTGCGTTCCTGTTGGCGACCGGCGAAATCGACAAGGCCGTGGCGTTGTCGCAGCGCCAATTGGTGCGCGACCCCAACAACGCACAAGCGAATCTGACGGTGGCGATCGGCGCCGCCAAGAAGGGCGACTACGCTGCCGCGACTGCCTCGGTGCGGAAGGTTCAGCCGACCGGAGTCTATCGCCTGGTCGAACCCGTGATTGAGGCCTGGGCGCTGGTCGGCCAGAACAAGCCGGACGACGCCATCGCGACGCTGGCCAAGATCGCCGGCAACGCCAGCTACGATCCGTTCTTCGTCTACCACTCGGCGCTGATCAACACGTACATCGGCCGTCTCGACAAGGCCGAGGAAGCGTTCACCAAGGCACTGCAGGGCGGCACCGGCGTGCGCCAGATGCAGGCCTACAGCACGTTCCTCGCCCAGGCGGGCCGCAACCCGGACGCCATCCGCACGATGCGCTCGTATCTTGACGTGCAGCCGGACGACGAAGCGATCCGCGCCGCGCTGGCCGGGATCGAAGCCGGGCGCAAGCCGGACCCGTTCATTCCCTCGCCGGCGGCCGGCATGGCCGAGTTGTTCTATGGCGTCGCCGCGTCGCTGACACAGGAGAACGCCACGGTCGCGGCGCGCAATTTTGCGCGCATGTCGATCTATCTGCGCCCCGACCTCGACGGCGTGCGCGCCGTGCTCGCCACCGGCATGGAACGCGACGAGATGTGGGCCGATGCCAACGCAGTGCTCGGCGGTATTCCGGCGACCTCGCCGTATAGCTGGGAAGCGCGCAACCGCGTCGCCATCAATCTCGGCCGCCTCAAACGCACCGACGAAGCCGTTGCGATGCTGACGAAGATGGCAGACGAACGGAAGGACCGCGTTGACGTCGTGAACAACCTCGGCGACATTTTGCGCGGCGCCGATCGCTTCGCCGCCGCCGCCGCCGCGTATGACAAGGCGGTCGAACGCACCGGCAAGTTGGGGCCTGAGGACTGGGTGCTGCTCTACACCCGCGGCACGGTGCTGGAACGCGCCGGGCAGTGGGAGCGCGCCGAGGCCGACTTCATAAAGGCGCTCGAACTGCAGCCCGAGCAACCGTACGTGCTCAACTATCTCGGCTACTCGTGGATCGAGAAGGGCAAGAACGTCGATCAGGCGACCCAGATGATCCAGCGCGCGGTGGCGCAGCAGCCGACCGCCGGCTTCATCGTAGACAGTCTCGGTTGGGGCCAATTTCGGCTTGGCAACTTTGAGGAAGCGACGCGCAACCTGGAGCGCGCCGTGCAGCTGACACCGGGCGACTCGACCATCAACGATCACCTTGGTGACGCGTACTGGAAGGTCGGCCGCAAGCGCGAGGCGCGCTTCCAGTGGCAGAAGGCGATCGACCTCGGCCCGGACGCCGGCATGTTGCCGGTACTGCAGAAGAAGCTGGTGCAAGGGCTCGACGGCTGACGATCGCCGTCGCGGCGCAACGGCCAGGATCCGATGTCGCTGTGCGCCGTACCGCGCGTGCCAAGGTAAATCTGTACCTGCACGTGCGCGGGCGGCGTCCCGACGGCTACCACGATCTCGACAGCCTGGTGGTGTTCCCCGGCTTTGGCGACGAGGTCGAGTTGCGCCCCGCCGACAAGTTGCGGCTGGTGGTGGAGGGGCCATTTGCCCCGGCCCTCGCCGACCTGCCGCCGGAACAGAATCTCGCGATGAAAGCCGCCAGTCTCTTGCTGCACGAGGCGGACGGAGCGCCGGACTTCGAGATTCGCTTGCGAAAGAATGTGCCGCTCGGTGCCGGACTCGGCGGTGGCTCGGCCGATGCCGCCGCGGTGTTGCTGCTGCTCAACCAGCGCCTCGGCCTCGGTCTTGACGTTGCGGAGTTGCGTGGCCTGGGGCTTCGACTCGGTGCCGACGTTCCGGCATGCCTCAGCGAGCACAGCGTGTTCTTCGGTGGCGCGGGCGAGGTGATCGATCCCGCTCCCGCACTGCCGGCTCTGCACCTTGCCTTGGTATGGCCCGGCCGCGGACTGGCGACCGCCGAGGTGTTCCGCGCATCGCGCGCGTTTACGGCGCGCCCGCGTCCGTCGTTCGCGGAGAGCGGGCTGATGAAGGTCGTCGAGATCCTGCGCGGCGCGGCCAACGATCTGGAAGCTGCCGCGCGCACGCTACTGCCTGCGGTCGGCGAAGCGCTCGATGCGTTGTCGGCACGGCGCGAGTGTCTTCTGGCGCGCATGTCGGGCAGTGGCTCGGCCTGCTTTGGGATTTTCCCGAGTGCCGCGGCCGCGGAAGCAGCCGCGGCCGACCTGCGACGCGCTCGCCCAGGCTGGTGGGCGGTTTCCGTCGCGGCGTGAACGTGTCGCGACGCCTTCTTATCGCCGCTAGCGTCGCGCTGACTCTTGTCGCGGGCTGCGCGTCGGCGCCGCCGGGCGCGACGACCGAATTATCGGACATCGAGCGCACCTGGGTGCGCGGCACCGTTGTGCTGCCGCCGCTCGGCGCAGGCGCGCCGCTCCGCACCACGATCAATTCCGCCGCCATGGGCGCACACCTGCAGCGACTCCCTGCGGGAGCCAAGCTACCGGTCGTCGTCTATGTCCACGGCTGCACTGGGCTCGCCAACTTCCCGTTCCTCGATCGCCTCGCCGAGTCGGGGTTCGCGGTCGTCGCGCCGGACAGCTTTGCGCGCCGCTATCGTCCTCTGCAGTGCGATCCGGTCACCCGCACTGGCGGACGGCACCTGTTCGTCTACGACTTCCGGATGGAAGAAGTCGCGTTCGCGCTTGAGCAGTTGTGGACGGAGCGCTGGGCCGATTGGAACCGCATGTTCCTGGTCGGAACATCGGAGGGCGGCGTGACTGCGGCGTTATATCGCGGGGACGAATTCAAGGCCCGGGTCATCGCCCAGTGGACCTGCAGCGGTGCTCCGCACGTCGCCGGTATTGCCGCCCCGGCCGACGAACCGATCCTCGCGGTGCGTGGGGCACAGGACCCGTGGTACGCCCCCCCAAACACCGGAGACTGCGGGGACGCCTTTGGTCTGCGGCCTGACTCGCGCTCGTTGGTCCTCGATCTGCCGGCAGGTCACGATGTCTTTGCGGAACCCGCCGTGGTGGCAACGATCACCGACTTCCTGCGAACACAGGCCATCCTGCGGTAGTCGCCTGGGTGTTGCCAAGGCGCAACACATCGTTGCTGCAAGCGTGTCCATTGTGACGTATACACTTGTGGCTACTCGTTGGATTGGATAACTTCGCCCCAACTGAAGGACCGACCGCAGTCGCGGTGGTTCCTACCAGTGGTAGTGCTGTTCGTCGAGCGCAAGCAGGCGCCGACGTCTCGGAGGATTACGAACGATGAACGTCCGCAAGGCTTTGGTGGCAGCAGCAGTTTCCTGGACGGTTGTGTTCTTTCCGACGATTTCGTTGGCGGTTGATACCGGCGCGCTGCTGAAGCAATTCCAGACCAACAAGGCGCGCGTCGTGACGGGCGCAGGTGCGGGCCAGGAAGCCGGCGCCGGCGGTGCAGGCGGCGGAGCGGCCGGTGCAGGCGCCGCGGGAGCCGCAGCCGGTGGCCTTGGTTTTGTCGCCGTGATCGGCGTCGTTGCCGTTGCAGCTGCAATTGCCGTCGCCATCTCGGCGATTACCGGTGCCGATCAGGCGCTCTCGACCTCGACCTCGACGTCCACGTCCACGTCCACGTCCACGTCCACGTCTACCGCGACTCAGACCAACTAGCTTCTGCCCTCAGTTTTCACGAGCTTCGCTCGCGGTGCGGAGCTTATTCTGCGCCTTGTTTGTATGTCTCGTTCAAGGTAGGCTCGCCTCTCTCTCCGCGTTGCTCTGCGGCGCACCTGGGGGAGGTTTGAGGCAATGGGTATTGGTAGGAAACTGGGCGTCGGGGCACTCTCCGGCGCACTAGTGGTGCAGAGCGCAAGCGCTCTCGCGGCAGATACCACCGCGCTGGCGAACCAATTCCAGAAGAACATGGCCCAACGTGTGATCGTTGGCGCAGGCGCCGGTCAGGATGCCGGCGGCGGTGCTGGCGGTGGCGGTGCTGGTGGCGGTGCCGCCGGTGGTGGTGCTGCAGGCGGCGCGGCAGGTGCCGGAGCAGCCGCGGGCGCAGCGGCCGGGGCGATCGGCTTCGCCGCAGCGGCAGCGGTTGCCATCGCGGCGGCAGCGGCGACGGGCAACAACGCAATTGCAGGTGGCAACGCGACGCCCACGCCCACGCCCACGCCCACCCCTACCCCTACCCCTACCCCGACCCCTACCCCTACCCCTACGCCCACCCCTACGCCCACCCCTACGCCTACGACCACGGCTACGACCGCA
>CAMDCA010000028.1 GCA_945889645.1 Rhizobium sp. Q54 | reverse complement strand
TTGCCTTCGGCGTAGTACAGACCGCGGGTCTGCGCGCCGCAGCAGGTCTGCGAAGTGGCGAGAGCGACGTCCATGGTCGGACGGAACTCCCACTTCATGACGCCGTCCTTGGTCAGGTCGAGGGCGTACACGTAGTTGGGCTTCGGGCTGACGATGTACATCGTGTCGCCGACAACCAGAGGCGAAGCCTCATGGCTGTCGAGGATGCCGACCTGCCAGGTCCAGGCGACCGACAGGTTCTTCACGTTGGCCATCGTGATCTGGTTCAGCGTCGAATAGTTCCAGCCGTTGTAGGTGATGCTCGGCATCACGACGTTGGCGGGATCCTTCTGCAGACGCAGCACGTCGTCATTGGCGAGTGCTGTTCCGGACACTCCGGCAGCGGCGCACAGTGCGAGCGCCGAAGCGGATACGTTCCACGTACGATTCATTGAGATTCCTCCCCAGGACTTGTTTTGACGTCCCCAACGACCGCGATCGTTGATCGGCAGCACACGCCGGCTGCCTCCTCCCCCGTTGACGCTTGGGACGTCTCGCCAACAAGTGTCAGCGATACGGGGATTAATTGGAAGCAGCTAGTAGACTAGGACAGGTTGAATCCCGTTGAAATTCAGTTGTCACACAGAGAAAAGTGTGGGCTGGCGGCAGGCAAGCTGGCGGTCGCACAAAGCAAAGGGGGGAAGGCTTTTCGGCCTTCCCCCCAACGCTATCTACGCGGTGACGTTTTCAGGTCTGCCGATTAGCCGGGCAGCTTAAAGACGTACAGCGTGGTGCCGGAACGGCGGTAGCGGTTGGCGTTGTCCGCCGCAGCATTCGCCGCCACTGCGGTGTTGGCCGCTGCAGAGGACGAGATGATCGCGACGTACTGCTTCTTGTCAGGGCCGAGGTAAGTGATCGGCGACTGGTTGAAGCGCGAGCCCGTACGGAACTGCCACACCGTGGCGCCGGTCGCGGCGTTATAGGCCTCGAACGTGCCGGTGGCGTTGTTGCCCTTGAAGATCAGGTCCGTAACAGTCGCCATCTGCGGCGTGCGGGACGTGTCGTTGATGGGCTTGCTCCACGCGGTCTTGCGGCCGACAAAATCGTTGGCGATCAGCTGGCCACCGAGGGTGGTCGCCTTGCCTTCGATGTCCTTCGACACGGCGGCAGCGCCGCCGGCCGTGCGGACCAGGGTGTAGCCAGTGCCGGGCTTGTACTCGCCGGTCACCATCACCTGAGCGCGGCAGTTGTTGTCCGAGTGGGTGTACACAAGCTTGGTGCGCGGGGAGTACGCGTCGTTCTCCCAGTTGCGCGCCGCGGTGCCCGGGCAGTACTCGACCTCGGTGCCGGTGTAGTTTTCCGGCTTGTTGGCGCCGCCGCGATCATCCGCCTGGCTGTACTTGCGGCGATCTTCGAGGTTGGTGAACATCATCTTGTTCATGTCGTAGGACGGCAGGCCGGTCGTCATGTTGACGTAGGCGCCGCCGGCGTCCTTCTTGATCATGTCCTGGAAGGTGTGCATCCACGGCTCGACGACGAGCTTGCCGGTGGCGCGATCCCACACATAGAACAGGCCGTTACGCGAGGCCTTCACGGCGACCTTGCGCATCGTGCCGCCGATCTCGATGTCGATCAGCGGAGTGATGAGCGGCTCGTCGATGTCCCACGCGTCCTGCGGCGTGATGGCATAGCCCCACACCAGTTCGCCGGTGGTGGCGTCGCGGGCCATCTGCGAGGCGCAGAAGTTGTTGTGCCATGCCTTCAGGCCGCCGTTGGCGTCCACGTCGGCATTGCCCCACTCGCGGCGATAGTCCGGGTTCCACGGACCGCAGTTGCCTGTCGAGTAGTAGAACAGGTTCAGCTCGGGATCGAACGTGAAGTAGCCCCACGAGGTGCCACCGCCACGCTTCCACGAGTCACCGTACCAGCTGTCGAGGGCCGGGTTTGCTCCGGCGAGGTACGGATAGCTCTTCTGGAAGCGAGCGCCGATGCCGACTTCGTTGTTCGGGCCCATGTTGTACATGGTCCAAGCATTCTTGCCGGTGTCGATGTTGTAGGCGTGCACCTTGCCGCGTGCACCGCCTTCGCCGCCTTCATTGCCGCCGATGAACAGCTTGCCGGCAACCAGCGCGTTGCCTGCCATGCCTTCATAGCGCGTGATGTCGGTGCCGACCGTGCGCCACAGCTGCTCGCCCGACTTGGCGTCGAGACCGATCACCTGGCCGTCGAGGGTGGCGTAGAAGATCTTGCCTTCGGCGTAGTACAGACCGCGGGTCTGCGCGCCGCAGCAGGTCTGCGAAGTCGCGAGGGCGACGTCCATCGTCGGACGGAACTCCCACTTCATCACGCCTTCTTTGGTGAGGTCGAGGGCGTACACGTAGTTCGGCTTCGGGCTCACGATGTACATCGTGTCGCCGACAACCAGAGGCGAAGCCTCATGGCTGTCGAGGATGCCGACCTGCCAGGTCCATGCCATCGACAGATTCTTGACGTTCGCCATCGTGACTTGGTCGAGCGTCGAGTAGTTCCAGCCGTTGTAGGTGATGCTCGGCATCACGACGTTGGCCGGATCCTTCGACTTGGCAATGACGTCGTCATTGGCCAGTGAGGTTCCGGACACGCCGGCGGCAGCGCACAGCGCGAGCGCCGACGCGGATACGTTCCACGTACGATTCATTCTATCTCTCCCTAGGACTTTGTTTTCCACGTCCCCAACGACCGCGATCGTTGATCGGCAGCACACGCCGGCTGCCTCCTCCCCCGTTGACGCTTGGGACGTCTCGCCAACGAGTGTCAGCGAAATGAGAATCTATTGGAAGTCACTTGTAGAAGATGACACTAAGAAACATGTTGAAACATGCGTACTTACACTTATGTCAGTGCTTAACGCGGCGCTAGCCCGCCCGCGCATAAAAAATGCCCAGCGCGGATGACTGTGTCAAAAAGCAGTGGGGGGGAAGGCTTGCGCCGTCCCCCCCACATGTCTCGGGCCCTTAGCTGAAGCGTCCTAGCGCGTGCGACGGACGTTGTCGACCGTCGTCGGGCCGCCGGCGTTGCCGAACGAGTTGCGGACGTAGTTCACGATCGCCGCGATCTCGCGGTCCTTGAGGACGTCGCGGAACGCCGGCATGCCGTGCTCTTCGTACCCGTTCAGGATCTGCGTGATCACGCCGCCCTGATTCTTGACGAACTCGTTGCCGGCGAGCTTCGGGCCGTCGCCGCCCTGGCCGTTGGCGCCGTGGCACGGAGCGCAGTTGGTCCGGTACTGCGCCGTTCCCTCGGTCATCAGGGTCGCGTACGGCGGCTCGGCGTCCTGAGCCAGCTGAACAAAATTGTTTGGAGCCTGCACGGGCTCAACGGCCCGAGGACCCGCGGCGATAATGCCGAGCGAGCCCGCGAGTGTCACAAGAGCCACGAGCGGCAGTTGGTAACTCCCGCGTACTTTCATGCGCGCCACGAAACCTCCCTATTTGCCAAGCGACGCCCGGCAAAGATTCGCGGGCGCCGACAACCTCAGAAACTTATGTTAGTACAGGCCCGCGGGGAGAGGGTAGAGCAAACGCAGCGTCGCGGTGCCGCATCGGGCAAGTTCCGGCACCTAGAACTGCGCGACGGGCACACTAGTTCCCTGTGTGTTTGCACGGTTTCACGACCTATGCGAGCATCGCGGTTATACGTATAGCCACAGGGAACCACCCGCCATGCAAGGCCCCGCTTCGCCTGAGCCAAGCGCGCCGCCGGATCCACGGCTTGCGGGCCTGATCGATCGGCTTGGCCACGCTCGCCGCCGGTCTGTCGTCGATTCGTTCGTTGAGTTCGCGACGCTGGGCGTGCTCATCGCGCTTACACTTTTTTGTGTGCTGGAACTCCTGAACGCTTTGCTCGGTGGCATGGCCCCGTGGCTGGCGTTCGATGGCCTCCCGGTACCCGATTTCCTGGCTGCCTGGCGCCCGGCGCCGGTGCCGCAGCACCTGATGCTGTCGGTCGACGTCGGACTGCTCGCGGTAGTCGTGTCGCCGCTGCTGGCGATGCTGCGCAAGCCCCCCATAGACAGGCTGGCCCGCGCCGCGGACCAACGGTTCGAGCTGCACGAGAGCATGAGCACGGCGCTGGAAGTCAGCGGCGGCAACCGTCCCGACGCCGGCATTGTTGGCGAGGCCCTGCTGCGCAGCGTCGAGAGGCACACCGCCGAGGTCGAGCCCAAAGAACTGGTGCCGGTCGGCCTGCCGCGGGCTGCGGCCGGCGTGCCGGTGATGCTCGCCATCGCCGCTCTCCTTACCGTCGCGCCTCCGCCACCCCTCCTCGAAGCGGCATTTGGCGCTCTGCGTCCGGCCGCCGAAGGCGTCATGACCGAGGCTGAGCGCTACGACGGGGCCGCGACTCTGCACGCCATCGCCGCCATCCTGCGTCAGGACGGCGAGGAGCGCGGCAACCTCGAACTGCAGGCCCTGGCGCACGAACTCGATCGCCTCGCCGATCAGCTCGCCGCCGGCAACAAGATGGGCATCGAGGATCTGGCCAAGGGCATGGAGAAGCTCTACGCCCGCGCTAACGAGGCCTATCAGAACGCCGGCATGGGCGAGACGGCACCGGGCAACTTCGCCAAGGTCATCGGCGCTGCGCTGGCCGAGCTTCAGCCGAAGCGCCCCGGCAAGGCCGTGACCATGGCCAAGCGCGAGGACCAGCCGGGCTGGAACAAAGAAGGCAATCCCTTCACCGGCCTGATGACGACGCGCGACGAGTACAACGGACCCGGCCGCGACGACGCCAAGGACATGATTCCGCCGGGGCAGATTACCGGCGATCCGGGCAACGGAAAGTTCGGCGCTGAAGCTGACGGCGAGATCGACGGCCTAGCCGACTTTGCTCCGCCCGACACCGATGACCCGTACGCCAACGACCTGGGTCCGACCGGCGGTGGGCCGATGGGCGAGATGGTTGGCGGCGCTGATGGCGAAGGCCCGGGCGACTACGCCGGTGCCGGCCGTGGCGCCCGTCTGTTCGGCGAAATGGCGGCACGCCTTGGGCTCGACGCCTTTGGCGAGATGCTGCTCGAGAATCCGGCCGTCGGTGGCGGCCGCCGCACCCGCTTCAATCTGCCTCCGCAGATGGAGGGCGGCGCGCTCGGCGACGGCACTACACCCAACGCGACGGGTGGATGGAAAGCCGCGACAGAGCATGAAGTGACCCGCACGACCCTTCCGGTTGCCGCGCGGGATGCCGTGAGCCGGTACTTCCAAGCCTTGATGGTGGAGCGCGGGAAGTGACCTTCCTCTCCCCGGGCTGGTTGCTTCTGGGGGCGTTGACGATTGTTGTGCTGCTGCTGCACATGCGCCGGCGTCGCCAACTCGACGTGCCGAGCACAGTGCTGTGGAAGCTGTTGCAGAA
The DNA here is from genome assembly GCA_945889645.1 of Rhizobium sp. Q54. GTDB lineage: Bacteria > Pseudomonadota > Alphaproteobacteria > UBA2966 > CAIVPW01 > CAIVPW01. The sequence goes on along the minus strand of CAMDCA010000028.1, from coordinate 24,377 downwards.
CTCCGCCGCGCCGCAGCGTTCGATCAAGCTGCCGCCGATCACGCCGTTGCTCATCGCGCAGGTGCTGGTCGTCCTACTGGTCGCCCTCGGGCTGAGCCAGCCGATCTTCGGCACCGTCAACAAAGACGGCGCTCACACGGTCTACGTGCTCGACGCATCGGCCAGCATGCGGGCGACTGACCTGTCGCCGAGCCGCTTCGATGCTGCCGTCAGCCGCCTCGAACGATTGGTCGAAGCCGGCGCTTCGACTCCCAACGCGCGCGTCTCCGTCATTCTGGCGGGTCCTGAAGCGCGCATCGAAGTTGCGCGCCAGACCGGCAGCGCCGCAGCGTTCGGCCTGACCGCTCGCGTGCGCGCCAGCGACGGTGCCGCTGATTGGGCGGGCGCCGCGCGACTGATCAATTCTCTGCTGCGCAGCGACGAGGCGTCGATCGTCGTACTGCTCACCGATGGCGCCGATACCGGCGCCGCAACGCTCGCCGAAGGTGTTCCGGGCGTGGCGATCGCCCGCACGTTGTTCGCAGGCACCGACACCACCAACGTCGGCCTCACCGCAACCCTCGCTCCGGTCAACGTCGAGCAGGGCGACTGGACCCTCGCCGGTACCGTGCGCTTCAGCGGCCCGACGCCGGCCAGCATCGCCGTCGAGACGTTGTTCCAGCCTGCCGGCACCGATGGATTCCTGACGTGGAACACCACGACGGTGACGCGCGCGGGCGAAGCCAACGAGGCGACCTTCAGCGCCACGCTCAAGCTGCCGGCCGCCGGAGCGCTGCTGGTGCGGCTGCCGCAAGATGCCGGTCCGCATGACAATGCGGTGACGTTCGGCGTGCGCCGCGCGGCGGTTCCGATGCGTGTGCTCTATCTTGGTGCGCCGACCGGCCCGCTGCTGGCGGCGCTTCAGTCGATCGACAATGTCGCGCTCATCGCGGCGGACCAACTGCCAGCCGATGATGCGACCTATGACCTCGTCGTCGTCGATGGCGTCAGCGTCGTGCGCCGGCCCGGCACCAACGTGCTGTGGATCGGCGGCGCATTCATTGCCGGCCAGCCCCGCCCGCTGCCGGTGCAGGAACCCTATGTCACCGGTTGGCTGACCGAACACCCGCTGTCGGATCAGGTTGACTGGACCGTCGTGTCGCCGACCGCCGCGTTCCGCGTCGCCCGTCTGGCGGGTGGCGCTGTCCTGGCCGAGTCGAACGGCGCGCCGCTGGTGCAGGCGCGCACGACCCGCAACGGCCGCGAAGTTCAGCTGGCCTTTACCGTTGCCGACGCCGGTTGGATCGATCGCCCGGGCTTCCCGGTGTTCGTCAACAATCTGGTGCGCTGGCTTGGCACCCGGCCGGGCGCCGCCGCCGATCCGGTATGCGTCGTCGGTGCGCCGTGCCCGGTCGAGGCCCGTCTCCTGTCCAGCCGCATCGTCGCGCCGGACGGCACCGAACAGACGTTGGTTCGCCCCGATGGCGGAGACATCGTGCTGCCCGGCATCGAACGCAGCTTCGCGCCCGATCGCGCCGGCCTCTACCGCATCGAAACGGGGCGCGAGTCGCGCCTCATCGCGGTGCATCCGGCCGCTGCCGGCGAATTGGTCCTGGCGTCGCAGGACAGCGCGGTCTCCTCCGATCCGCCGGCGCTGCCGCGTCAGTTGTGGTGGTGGGTCCTGGCCCTCGCGCTCATCGCCCTGGTGGTTGAGACGGTTGCCGCCGGCCTTGGTCCCGAGCAGTTCCTCCGTCCCGAAGCGCTGAGCAATGCTCGCGCCCTCGCCAACCGCCGCCGCATCCTGCTGGGGGTCCGCCTGGTGGCGATCGTCGGCCTCGTCAGTGCCCTCGCCGGTCTTCCCATTCCGGGCCGCGAGGCAGCTGAAGACATCGTCGTGGTGCTCGGCACCGACCTCGGCCCGACGACGCGCAACCCGGACCGCGAAAAGGTTCTGGATGCGGTCGAGGCTCGCTTCGCCGATGCCGGCGCCGCGGCGCACGCGGGCGTCGTCGTCGCCGCTATGCCGGCCCAGATCATCCGCGACCTCGCTGCCAGGCCGGCGCCGTGGCGCGACGATCCGTTCCGCAAGGTTACGGTCGGCGCCGACCTCGAAGCTGCTGTACAGATGGCCGCCGCGATGCTGCCGTCCAATCGTACCGGCCGTGTCGTGCTGGCCACCGATGGCAACGAAGCCACGGGTGAGTTGGCGGGCGCTATCAAGGCGCTGCGCGCGCGCAACGTCGCGGTCGACATCAAGCCGATGAGCGAATTGCCGCCCGGCGAGGTGCTGGTCGAGATCGTGCACGCGCCAACCCGCGTCTACCAGGGCGACACGTTCCTGCTCGACGCAGTGCTCTATGCCCAGGCGCCGGTGCACGCGAGCTTCTCCATCCGCCGCCAAGGCGTCGTTGTGATGGAGAACGAGATCGATCTGCTCGCCGGTCGCAACCGTGTCGAGACGCTGGTCGCCGGTGGCGGCGAGCCGGGCAAGCTTCTGCTCGAAGTGTCGGTCACTGCGCCGCGCGACACCTTTGCCGAGAACAACAAGAACGGCGCCATCGTCGAGGTGACCGCCTCGCCGGCGATCGCCATCATCACTCCCGACGCCGCGGTCGGCGACTACTTCGCCCGCGCGCTGTCGGTGCAGGGCCTGACCGCCAAGGTGTTGGCGCCCCGCAACGTGCCAAAAAAGATGGACGACTGGCTGGTCTACGACTCGGTCGTCATGATGAACGTGCCGGCCATTTCGCTCGACACCGAGCAGCAAGAGCAGCTCGAGCGGCTGGTGCAGATCCACGGCCGCGGCCTGCTGCTGCTCGGCGGTGAGACCTCGTTCGGCCCGGGCGGCTATTTCGCCACGCCGTTCGAGCGCATGTCGCCGCTGTCCTCCAAGGTGCCGCACGAGGCACCCAAGGTGGCGCTGGTGTTCGTGCTCGATCGCTCGGGCTCGATGACCGCTGCGGCCGACGATACCGGCAAGATCACCCGCCTCGATGTCGCCAAAGAAGCGACCCTGACCTCGGTCGGCCTGCTCAACGACGACGCCCGCATCGGCATCGTCGTGTTCGACGGCGACGGCTACGTGCTGCTGCCGATCCAGCAGCAAAAGAACGAAGCCGAGATCGAGAAGTCGCTGCTGCCTCTGATCCCGGGCGGCGGCACCTACATCTTTTCCGGTTTGTCGCTGGCGATGGACATGATCGAGCGCATCGACGCCTCGGCCAAGCACATCATCGTCATGACCGACGGTCTGTCGCAGGAGGCCAACTTTGCGCCGCTGTTCGCGCGCGCCGCGGCCGCCCATGTGACGATCTCCGCCATCGCCATTAGCTCGGCGGCCGATCCGCGCCAGCCGCTGGCGATCGCCGAAGGCGGCAAGGGCGCCTTCTATCACACCGACGACATGCGGGCGTTGCCCTCGATCCTCAGCCAAGAAACGCTGATGCTGTCGAGTTCGCCCATCAAGAGGATCATCGCGCCGGTCACCTGGGTCGACGCCAGCCCGGACTTCCTCGCCGGCTTGCCGGCGCGCATGCCGCCGGTGCACGGCTATATCCGCACGACGCTGCAGCCGCAGGCCGATGCCCACCTGATGGTCACCGACGAAAAGGGCGAAGCCGAGCCGTTGATGGCATCATGGCGCTACGGCAACGGCCACGTTCTGGCGCTCGCCACGCATGGTGCCGGCACCGGCACTGCGGAGTGGCTCGACATGCCGGAATATCCGCTGATGTGGTCGCAGGTCATCCGCCACTTCCTTCCTGACGCCGGTGGGCCGGGCGTGCACGTCACGCTGCAGCGCGGGGCCGATGGCCTGGTCGTCACTGCCGACGTCCTCGACAAGGCCGGCAACTCGAAGCGCGCTACCAACGTCACCGCCACGGGGCCCGAGGGCGAGAGCATCACGCTGCGCGAAGTCAGTCTCGGCCGCTACGAAGGCGCCTTCCGCCTGCCGGCGCCCGGCGCTTGGAGCGTCGAGGTCATGGCCGATGACGCCACCGGTGCGGCGACCACCTACCTTGGCTATCCGGCCCGCTACGAGTTCGGCCGCACTGACTTCGACAAGCTGCGCGCGCTGACGGCGGCGACCGGCGGCAGGGTCATGGCGGTCGACGATCCGATCTTCAGCGATGCTACCGAGTGGGTGGCACATCCGGGTTGGCGCTTGTGGGCGGTCCTGGGCCTGCTGCTATTCTTGCTGGACCTGACGGTGCGCTACGCGCCGACCATCTTCGGCGCGCGGAAGGGAAGGGCGACGGCGGGGCAGGCCGTCGCCTAAGGAAGAACGCTTAGTTCGGGGGAACAGAGGAATCACCATGGCGACTCAAGGCAAGGCTCCCGGTGGAGCCAACGAAATGGACATGGCCGCACTCGAGCGTCTGCTCGAGCAGCTGCGTCGCGCGCGCGACGAAATCGCGCGCTCCGTCGTCGGTCAAAAGGAAGTCGTCGAACAGCTGCTGATCGCCTTGATCTGCGGCGGTCACGTGCTGCTCGAAGGCCCTCCGGGCGTCGGCAAGACGCTGCTCGTCCGCACGCTCGGCGTGGTTGCCGGCCTGTCGTTCGCCCGCGTTCAGTTCACGCCCGACCTGATGCCCGCCGACATCACCGGCAGCTTGGCGCTGATCCCGGATGAGAGCGGCCACACCAAGCTGCAGTTCCAGGCCGGCCCGATCTTCACGCAGATCCTGCTTACCGACGAAATCAACCGCGCCACGCCGAAGACTCAGTCGGCGCTGCTCGAAGCCATGCAGGAGCGCACGGTCACCGCAGCCGGCCGTTCAATGGATCTGCCGAAGCCGTTCTTCGTACTCGCGACGCAGAACCCGATCGAAATGGAAGGCACCTACCGCCTCCCGGAAGCCCAGATCGACCGCTTCTTGTTCAAGAGCGAAGTGCAGTACCCGTCCGAAGACGACCTGCACGGCATCTTGGACCTCACCACCGGCGCCGAGCTGCCGGTGCCGAAGAAGGTGTTGTCGGCCGAAGACATCCTCATGCTGCAGAAGCTGGTGCGGCAGGTGCCGGTTGCCGCGCACGTCACGCGCGCCGTTTCGCGCTTCGCCATCAGTACGCAGCCCGGCAAGTCCGGCAACGCCAACGACATCATGAAGTACTTCCGCTTCGGCATCAGCCCGCGCGGTGCGCAGTCGCTGATCCTGGCGTCTAAGGGCCACGCCTTGTTGTCGGGCCGCTACAACGTCAGCTTCGAAGATCTGCGCGCCATTCTGACGCCGACCCTCAGCCATCGCTGCACCCTCAACTACGAGGGCGAAGCCGAAGGCATCAATCCGGGTCAGGTGCTCGGCCGTCTGCTCGACGACCAGATGCGGAAGGCCGCGGCGTGACGCCCAACCCGATCCTGCTCGGCAAGCTGTCGCGGTCAAAGATTCTGACGCGATGGCAGGCGGCCTCGGTCGGCAGCGGCGAGCGCCGCAGCCGCGCCAAGGGCGCCGGTATGGAGTTCGCGGATCACAAGGACTACCAGCCGGGCGACGACTTCCGCTATCTCGACCCGCACGTCCACGCGCGCACGGGCAAGAACTACATTCGCCAATACGACGTCTACCGGCAGCTGCCGATCACCATCCTGATCGACAGCAGCCGGTCGATGGCCTTCGGCGACCCGACCAAGTTCGCCTTCTGCCAGGGCCTCGCTTCCTCGCTGGCGTTCATCGGCCTGGCCGGTGGCGACCAGGTGCAGGTCGGCGTCGGCACCGGCGACAAGGTGCATTGGTCGCCGCGCTTCCACGGCGTCATGCGCGCCTCGCACCTGTTCGACTGGATCGGTGAGCAGGAGCCGGCGCGCAGCGGCTCGTTCGGCGGCGCGTTGCGCTTGGCCATGCGCCACATCAAGGATCGCGGTCTGCTCATCGTGCTCAGCGACCTGTGGGCGACCGAACTCGAGGCCGACCTCGGCCTTCTGTACGCCTCCGGCCAGGAAGTGTGGGGCATGCACATCCTGACTCCGCACGAGATCGACCCCGCCAAGTTCGGCGATGGCGAGGTCCGCATGGTCGATGCCGAGGATGGCCAGGAAGTCGAGATCACTCTCGATTCCGGTACCGTCGGACGCTATCGCAAGAGCTTCGAAGCCTGGCGCGAGCAGACCTCCGCATACTTCAACAAGATCCGGGGCCGCTACCTGATGGTCTCGACCGACCAGGCCGTTGACCGCCTGCTCACGACTGAGTGGCGCGCCCTAGGCCTGCTCAGCTAGCCGGCAAAGAGTCTACTTGCCGTCGCTACCAGCTAGCCATGGCCACCCCGTAACCATCCACGCTGCCAAGACCAACCTTTTCCGCCTCATCGCGCGCGTCGAAGCGGGTGAGGAAATCACGTTGGCGCGGGGCCATGTGGCCGTCGCCAAATTGGTGCCCGTTCCTCCCGCCAACGCAGGAAGGAAGTTCGGTGCCTTGAAGGGCCGCGTCAGCGTTGGCCCGGAGTTCTTCGCGCCTTTGCCGGACGACGAACAGGCCGCGTGGGAATAGTGCGGCTGCTCCTCGATACCCACGCGTTGCTATGGTGGTTGGCTGGCGATCCCTCGCTCAGCTCTCCGGCGCGCGAAGCGATCGCTTCAGGTGGAAACGAAGTGCTCGTTAGCGCTGTTTCGGCGTCGAAAATCACCGCCAGGCATCGGCTCGGCCGGCTCCCAGGCGCCAGCGTCGTGGCAGCGGACGTCGAAGCATGCGTCCGCGAACAGGGGTTCGTAGTGCTGCCGATTAGCGTGGCGTTGCTCTGGTAGCGGCCGCCCGCCCGCGTCAGCCGGGCCGGCGCGCCCGGAAGTACCAGTACGCCGCCAACAGCAGTGCGACGCCCAAGACGGCGCCGGGCGGCACTGCTTGCAGGAACTCTGTCGCGTTATGCGCCACGTCGGTGATGAAGCCGCCGCCTGCCGCGCCCAGGATGATGCTCAGAAGCACGCACAGCACCACGAGTAGCGATGCCGCCTCGACCGCCAACCAGCCAACTTTGCGCAAGCGTTCGATCATGGGGACCCCCGGTCGAACTGAGGACGTGCGAACCAGATGAGGGGCGGGGCGCAAACCCCGCCCCTTCTCTTCAAGCCGCCGACTGCGCGGTCAGGCCATTGTCCTCTTGCTGAACAGCCACAGCACGATGCCGAGCGCGATCAGGCCGGCAAGGCCGTTGCTGCCGAGGTCTTTGACCAGGGCTGTGATGTTGCCGACGATGCCGCCGAAGAACGGCAGGTTGCCGCCGACCAACAGTGCGGCAACGATACCAAGCGCCAACAACATCAGTCCGACTTCCGTCAAACCGCCGATCCAGTTCTTGATCATAGAAAGCGCGTCCATTGGGTCTCCCCTCGCGTACACACCAGGGCCTGCCCAAACATTGTACATGAACGTCCAGGGATAGTGTACTGGGCAGCCCAAGGACACATTTGGTAGGGGGTCACAAGGGCCCCGCGCACGCGTGTTGCAAGCCTGGGCGGGCGCGGGGAGGAAGCAAGGGCCCCGCGCACGCGTGTTGCAAGCCTGGGCGGGCGGTGGGGAGGACGAGGCCTACCGTTGGTCGCGCCCCGGCTTGTCCCCGGCGACGCGCCGGCGCCAGAACCGGCCGCCGATCGACCACACGACATCGTCGCCCGACGCGGCGCGGAATGCCTCGATGATGGGCGGAGTCAGGTATGGCGAACCCTCCGCGTCGTAGGCGACGTGCGGCGGGCCGTGCAGGCGGTCGATTTCGTCGGCGGCACCGGCGGAATACAAGCGCCCTAGGCGCTCCATCTGCAACAGCATCCAGGCCGCAACTGAGTCTGGAGATCCGTCCGTTCGCATGGGCATCTCCCCCGCTAGCGTGACCTTCACTGTACGCCGCGGCCCAGGGCGCGGGCCAGCCGGTCGCTAGCCGAGGGGGCCAGCGAAGCTAAGGCTTGGCCTTGAATCGCTCGCCGTAGTCCTCGCCTTTGCGCTCGGCTGCCGTCTGCTGTTCCGGCGTCAGCTGGATGGCGACGCGTCCCAATGCAGCGGCGGCACCGGTCTGGCCCTGCAGGGCGGCCAGGCTCAGCCAGGCGAATGCCTCGACCAGGTCCGCCTTCACGCCGGCGCCGATCTGGTACATCACCGCCAGGCTGTATTGCGCCTGGGCATGACCCTGGCGCGCCGCCTCGCTGTACCAGCTGGCGGCAACCGCATCGTCCTTCGCCACGCCGACGCCGTTCTGGTACAGCGCGCCCAGGCTGTACTGGGCCTGCGCAAAGCCCTGCAGCGCCGCCTTGCGGTACCAGTTGGCGGCTACGGCCGGGTCCGGCGGCACGCCCTCGCCGTTGCGGTACATGGCGCCCAGGCCGAACTGCGCGCGCGCGTCGCCTGCCTCGGCGGCAGCCGTCCATTCCTTGATGGCACCGGCGAAATCGCCGCGTTGGCGCGCCGTCAGGCCTTCGTCATATCCCGCCCATGCCGGCATCGAGGCGAGGCCGAGCGCGGCCGCGATCGCGGCGCCGAAAAGCGGATACACAATCCTGGCAACCATTTGTTTACCAACCCATGCCTTCTCTGGTCCTGGACCGACGGTAGCATTCCGTAGGAAAAGCCACAAAGAAGGCCCGTAAGCCTGTGGAAAACTTGGAAATCATGGTAATCTTCGGGCTTGTTCGTGCTTGGCGTGCGGGGCGCGTGTAGCTGATGCGGACCCTAAGCCTTCTGGCGCAGAAGGGCGGAGCCGGCAAGACCACGCTTGCGGTGCATTTGGCTGTTTTGGCTGAGTCTCTGGGCGAGCGGGTCGCGCTGATCGATACCGATCCGCAGAAATCTGCCGCCGATTGGTGGCGCGCCCGCAAGGTGCCACGCCCGGCGATGGCAGAGTGCGAGCCCAAGAATCTCGCCAAGGCGCTGGAATCAGCCGCCAAGCGCGGCTTCACCCTGGTCATCGTCGATACGCCACCGCATGCCGGCCAGACCGCGTTCCTGGTCGCCGAAACGGTGGACTTCAACCTGATCCCGTGCCGCCCGGCGCCGTTCGACCTGCGCGCCATCGGCAAGACCGTCGATATCATCGCCCACCTCAACGCGCCGGCCGGCATCGTCATCAACGCGACTCCGCCCAACCGCGGCGAGTCCGAGATGCCGGTGACGCGCGACGCCCGCAAGGTGCTCGAACGCTACAACCTGCCGGTGGCGCCGCTCGCCATTCCGGAGCGCCCGGCCTACTCGCATCCGATGGACGACGGCCGCACCTACATCGAGCACTACCCGACCGGCAAGCCGGCGCGCGAGATCGCCGACCTGTGGGCGTGGGTACAAAAGCAAATGGGCGGCGAGCGACCCAAGGCCAGGCCCGCGGAGCAACGCGCCCCGCCGGTCGCCGCGGCCGCGGCCCGCGGGGGACGGTAAGCCGCCGACCCGCTCTGCCGGACAAGCTCCGGTGGGATTCGCACCGCCGCGCCCAAAGCCCCGCGGCTAACTCCTCCGGACCTCCACGCCTGACGCGCGTCGTCACTCCGGCCCCGGTCCGCTCAACTTCCTGAGCTGGCGGAACTCCGCCACCGTCCGCGGCCCATAGGTCTCAAACGTCGGACTTGGCCCCTCGGTATAGACGCGCTTCGCCACACCGATCGCATCATTCTCCGCCCGCCGCCGCGCCGCGTCCGGGTCGATGCCCCACAGCTTCGCCGCGTTGAGTCCGAACACCTTCGCCTTCAACGTCGGCGTCAGCTCCGGATAGCGGTAGCGGTCCACCAGCGCCGGCGCGATCTCGAACGTGCGGAACGCCTGGATCTGATCCTGCGGCGAGCCGTACCAGATCGAGTCCGTGCCCCACAGCACGCGCTCCTCGCCGACCGCCAGCAGCAGCTTGCCGAGTGCGTGCGCCGCGCCGCTCGGATCGCGCATCAAGTTGCGCCAGGTGGACCCAAGCTCCGCATAGACATTCGCGTTGGGTGGCACCCCCGCCGCAGCGAGCGAACGCACCAGCGTATCGATGCCGCGGCGGCCAAGGCCCTGGGCCGCGCGTGCGTCGTACGCCTGCTCGCGCACCGCCGTCTCATAGCCCGAGTGGTACAGAACGAAGTTGATGTCCGGGAACAGCGCGGCCGCCGGCCCCACGTCGTCGCAGGTCGCGAACGCCGGATCCTGTCCGCCGAACGGCAAGCCCTTGTGGATGCAAACGGTACGCACGCCGCTGCGGCGCGCGCGCTCCAGGAACGGGATGCCGATCGCCGGATCGTCCAGCCGCCAGCCGCGCCCGCCCGGCCCGTACCCGGTGTACGCCTTCCACGCCGCCACCGGCCATTCGCGCACCGCGCGGTCCATGCTGTCGAGCTGCGCGCCAAACGGCGGATAGTTCGGCATCACCTTGAACTGCAGCAGCAGCCGCCCGGTGCCGTCCAACGCCGCCACCAGGTCGCGCGCCCGCACCGCCTCCGCCATCGACAGCGGATTGTCCGCCGGTGCCGACGGCACAAAGCTCAGCACGCCGATCGCGGTGTCCGAATCGAGGAACACCTCTTTGATGAAATGATCGGCCGAATAGCACGCCACCGCATCGGCCTCGCCGCACGCCGCCTGCGGCCAGCCACGCAGCGTCGCCGCCCACCCGGCGCTCTGCCCGGTACGCCACGCGCCGTTCGGTTCCACCAGATGCGTCTGCGAATCGAGGATGAACTCGGTCCCGGCCAGCGTCTCCGCTGCCGCCGCGCGCTCGAACGCGCCTTCGCGCAGCACATTGAAGCGCCCGCCGGTGTTGCCGCGCGCCGCGAACGCCTCGTTCAGGGTCAGCAGCGTGGTGGCCGCACCGCACAGGCCCGCCAGGAACCCGCGCCGGCTTTCGCCCACCCGCCGCGCATGCTCGGCGATGCGCGCCGCCGCCACGGCATTGGCGCGCTTCAGCAGCGCGCCGATCGGCCGCGGCGCGTATTCGCCGTTGGACGTCGAGTCGATCTTGACCGGAAGGCGCATGGACGATCCTCCGCGTCTATTTGTCGGACTCGCCGGTTTCTTGCGGCAACCCTATCGACGCCATAGATGCCTTCGTGCGACAGCGTATCCTAGCCTGAGCGTTGGGGTGCGAGGGCGCCGCAGAGTGGGGGGCGCTCACATGTTCGCCGAGGATTCCGTCAGCGCGCCATTGGCGCCGCTGCCGAGCTTGCGTGTGCTCGTGCATGCGCCGGTGACCTACGCATTTCGCGGCGAAGACATTTCACTGCCGGCGGGCGAGTACCGCATGTCCCGCACGGCCAACGTCGTGCGCTTCACCGGCGACGCCGGTGTCTACGTCATGCACGCCAAGTTCGTGCCGCGCTTCCGCGCCGCCGGCCTGATCGACTTTCCGAGCGAGACGTAGAAGAACTGGATTGCTTCGTCGCTCCGCTCCTCACAATGACAACCCGTGTCATTGCGAGCCGAAGGCGAAGCAATCCAGACTGACCCGGAGATGAAAACTACGGGAACAGCACCGCGCGCGCCGCCGGCCCCGCGACGCCCGTCTTGATCTTCGCCCCCGCCGCCGGTAGCACGTTCTCCAATGCCGCGAGGCACAGCGTCACGTGGTTGGCGGTGGACGACGACCCCATCAGTCCGACACGCCACACCTTGCCGGCCAGCGCGCCCAACCCGGCACCGATCTCCAGGTTGTAGTCGGCGAGCAGGCGCTTGCGCACCGCCGCCTCGTCCGTCCCCGCCGGCACCTTGATCGCGTTGAGCTGCGGCAGGCGCTCGTGCTCCGCCACTAGCAGTTCCAGCCCCATCGCTTCCAACCCGGCGCGCAGCGCCAGGTGGTTCTTGCGATGGCGCGCCCACGAATTCTCCAGGCCCTCTTCCTTGAGCATCACCAGGCTCTCGTGCAACCCGTACAGCGAGTTGATGGGGGCAGTGTGGTGATACGTGCGCGCGCCGCCCTGCGCCTCCCAGTAGTTCATGATCAGCGACATATCCATGAACCAGCTCTGGACCTTGCGGTTGCGCCCCTTGATCACCGCCTCGGCGCGCGCCGAGAAGCTGACCGGCGACAGGCCGGGCGTGCACGACAGGCACTTCTGCGAGCCCGAATAGATCGCGTCGATGCCCCACGCATCGACTTCCAGCGGCACGCCGCCCAGCGACGTCACCGCGTCAACGATGGTCAGCAAACCCTTCTCCTTGGCGAACGCGCAAATCGCCTGCGCATCCGACAACGCGCCGGTGGACGTCTCGGCATGCACGAAGGCGATGATCTTGGTCTTGGGATTGTCGGCCACGGCCTTTTTGATCTTGGCGAGATCGACGCCCTTGCCCCACTCGTCGGTCACCATCACCGCGGTGGCGCCGCAGCGCTCGACGTTCTCCTTCATGCGGCCGCCGAACACGCCGTTCTGGCACACGACGACCACGTCGCCCGGCTCGACCAGGTTGACGAAGCACGTCTCCATGCCGACCGACCCCGGCCCCGACGCCGGCATGGTCAGCCGGTTCTTGGTGCGGAACGCGTAGCGCAGCAGCTCCTTCATGTCCTCCATCAAGGTCTGGAACACCGGATCAAGGTGCCCAATGGTCGGCCGCGCCATGGCGGCCAGCACGCGCGGATGAACATCCGACGGGCCCGGGCCCATCAGCACGCGAAGCGGAGGATTGAAGGACGGCATGGGACTCCTTGGCGAAGGGGCCCCGCGCCGCGGGTGTTGAAAGCCTGGGCGCGGGCGGGGACGAAAAACGCCGGACCCTACCAAACCCCCCCCGAAACAAGAACCCCCTCCCTCGCTTGCGGGGAAGGGCAGGGAGGGGCCGCCGCCGCAGACTCAGGTCCGCTACCAGCGTCCCCACACCGCACTGGCTATCCGCCGCCCCGCAGTGCATGCACTCCGCGTGAACCCTCCCACCTCCACCGTCGCCATCCTCGGCGCCGGCCCCGCCGCCCTGATGGCCGCCGAGGTCATCGCCACCGCCGGCCTCCCCGTCACGGTGTTCGAGCGCATGCCCAGCCCCGGCCGCAAGCTCCTCATGGCCGGCCGCGGCGGCCTCAACCTGACCCACGCCGAAGACTTCGACTCCTTCGTGGCAAACTACGGCGCCGCCGCCGATTGGATGCGCCCGCACCTCGCCGCGTTCCCGCCCGCCGCCGCCATCGCCTGGTGCGAATCCCTCGGCCAGCCGACCTTCGTCGGCACCAGCGGCCGCGTCTTCCCGCGCGCCATGAAGGCCAGCCCACTGCTGCGCGCCTGGCTGCGCCGCCTCGATGGCCTCAGTGTCCGCCTGGTGACGCGCGCCCACTGGACCGGCTGGAACGCGGATGGCGCACTCACCTTCGCCGATGGCAGCACGGTCAACGCCACCGCCACCGTGCTCGCCCTCGGCGGCGCCTCCTGGCCCCGCCTCGGCGCCGACGGCAGTTGGATGTCGCTGCTACCGGATGTCGCCACGGCGCCGCTGCGCCCCGCCAACTGCGGCTTCACCGTTGCGTGGTCCGATGTCCTGCGCACCCGCCACGCCGGCGCGCCGCTCAAGCGCATCGCCCTTTCGTTCGGCGACGCAACGGTGCGCGGCGAAGCCGTGGTGACCGCCACCGGCATCGAAGGCGGCGCGATCTACGCGCTCTCCGCCGCGCTGCGCGATGCAATCGCGCGCAACGGCGGCGCCCGCGTACATCTCGACCTGCGCCCCGACCTGCAGCACGTCGATCTCGCCCGCAAACTCGCCGTGCCGCGCGGCAGCGCGTCCCTGTCCACGTTCCTGCGCAAGCAAGCCGGGCTTGCCCCCGTCGGCGTCGCCCTGGTGCAGGAAGCCCTGCACGCCGGATACGACGTGACGGTGCCACTCGCCACCCTCATCAAATCCCTCCCGCTCCGCCTCGCCGCTCCGTTCGCGATCGACCGCGCCATCTCGACCGCGGGAGGCATCGCCCTGTCCGAACTCGACGCCAACCTCATGCTGCGGAATCGGCCCGGCACCTTCGCCGCCGGCGAGATGCTCGACTGGGAAGCCCCCACCGGCGGCTACCTCCTGCAAGGCTGCCTCGCGACAGGCGCCGCGGCGGGTCGCGGCGTGCTGGCGTGGCTAGCGGAGCAGCCCCGCTAGCGCCCCTCGCTCCCTCGTACTCCACCCGCACCGGATGCTTCTGCTCCGCGGCATCACCGATTCGAACTCCGCCGTCGGGATGTTGCGCCGCTTCGCCTCGCTGTGGCTCAGCGCATCGACCTGGAGTTGCTTCTTGCCGGGCTTCTTGGCCATGCCGGCCGCCTTAGGCGGCTCGTGGGTGGACGTCGCGGTCGATCGTCGCGCCGGCTTCCGTGCGCGCCTTCGTCAGGTCGTGCGTCGCCTGCATCGTGATCCAGAACTCGGCGCTGGTGCCGAAGAAGCGCGCCAGGCGCAATGCCGTATCCGCGCTCACGCCACGCTCGCCCTTGACGATGGCGCCCATCCGCGTCGCCGGCACGCGCAGCGCAATCGCCAGGGCGTGCACCGACATATCCAGCGGCGCCAGGAAATCCTCGCGCAGCACTTCGCCTGGGTGAGCGGTGACTCGATCCGGCGTCGCGGCTCCCTTAGCGGCACCCCTAGTGATAGTCGGTGACTTCGACATCGGCCGGACCCTCCTTGGTCCACACGAAACATATCCGCCAGCGGTCATTGATGCGGATCGAATGCTGGCCCCAGCGGGCGCCGGACAGCGCCTCCAGGTGGTTGCCGGGCACTGCCCGCACGTCGCCCAGACTCAATGCGTGGTGCAATACGTCCAGCTTGCGCCGCGCCTGCTTCTCGATGGCGCCGAAACGCTTGACCGGAACTCCCATCCAGAGCCGCTCCGTCGCCCGGTCGGCAAACGACTGGATCATGGTCGAGCACGGTATATCGTCAGTAGTTGTACGTCAAGCGTACAACGTAACTAGTTGGTGGGCCTGCTTTGCACCGGCGCTGAGGTCGATGTGAGGCCGTCGGAGACTCCGGCGCCGCGAGCAGGCCGTCGACCGTCTTCTTGAATAAACCGTAACAAAGTCCGTGAAGCCCGGGACAAATTGCAACATTCCGCGGATCGGGCAGTCACACGGAAGGCCTAAATCAGATCCTGCGCGCTTGGCCCCCTCCCTGGGCCCCTCATCAAGAAAAACACCTAATGAAGCTCAGGACTCTTGCCCTGTCCGTCGCTCTGCTCGGCGGCTTGTTCTCCCCCATTGCTCAGGCCGAGACGGTGTACGTCAGGGGCGTGGTTGCGGCGGTTGATGCCGAGGGCGGCACCTTCACCATCCAAGGTGAGACCTACGCGGTCGACGTTCCCGCGCTGCTGGCCGACGCCCTTCCGGGCAGTGAGGTCGTCGTCGCCTACGTCAACGTCGACGGCAAGCGCACCGCCATCTCCATCGTCGTCATCGCCGGCGACGCGGTAGACGCCATCGCGGTCGCCGCGGTCGCCGCCGAAATCAAGGGCGGTATGGTCGAGTAGTCGTCCTCGACACCCTGTTTGCTCCGGCGGGGCGCGCGATGAGCGCGCCCCGCTTGCGTTCAGCGGTTTGTTGCTCGGGTGGGCTGTCGGGAAGGTCCGCGTTGCGCGCGTCGCGCGGGCGGTGTGGCGAATTTAGAATCGGCCGTTCAAAGAACGCGTCGGTATCGGACACCCCAACCCCCATCCGGCAGTATGCAGTCTACACGGTTCGGTCGATCATACACGATACGTATTGACAAGTTACGTAATGTATCGTATTGTCGCTCCAACCCAGGTCAGGAGCGGTCCAATGTCCCGACTCTCCAACACGTCCCGGATTGCCCAGGCCCCCCCTGGCACCGTTTCCGCACCGTACTCCACAACCGTACTTCGCCTGGCGGAATCGCAGTTTCCCGCCATCCTCGCCGTCAACGCCCCGAGAATCCCGTATCTGCGGTCGAATACGGCCCACCGACACGCCGGCACCAACACCGACTCGATCCGCCGCACGGACCCCGATCAGCGCCCGGTTCGCTCCCGTACCACCGCCGCTCTCGCACCGTCGAACTCGCAGAACTCCGCCATTCCCTCCTGCGCGATCGCATTCGCCCGTACAAACGGGGCTCTACGGTGGCGAGCCTAGCGCCCCTGAATAATCAGCTTGGCGCCCGGCGCATCGACGCCGCGGATCGCCCAGATGTACGTCGTCGCGCCATTCGCCGCGCTGCGCGTCGAGGTGGCGTTGTGCTCCAGCACCGGCGCCGCGGTGGTGATGCGCACGTCGCCCTGCATGGTCAGGCCCGCGTCGGTGATCCACTTGCGCTGCGCGGTCGGCACCGTCGTGCCGCGGATCCAGATCTGGTTGCTCGTCTTGATGTACGAGATCTGCAGGATGCGGCTGTCGGTGCGCAGGAACGTGATGCCGGTCTGCGTGTAGATGTTGCCCGTGCGCGCATAGGCGACCTGGTACTGCCCGTTGTTCAGGTACTGCACGCTGGTGAAGCCGGGGTCGCGCATCATGTCGTTGGTGACGCTCTTCACCCGCTCGGCCAGTTGGGCCGGCGTCGGGTTGTCGGGCATCAGCCCCGGAATCAGGCCGCCGTACGCCAGCGTGCCGTCGAACGTCAGGCTCCAATCGCCGTTCACGTTGTAGGTGACGTCGGCCTGGAAGCGCGTCGGCAGGTAGCACGCGGCCAGCACCAGGAGCCCGGCCACGGCGGCTGCGGTCAGCCGCACGGCCCAGGCCGCGCTGCGGCGGCCGGCCAAGCGACCGACAAGTGCGGCAACGATGGTCCTGGCGCTCATCAAGTCCCGCTACCCTCGGCCGGTCCCGCGCGCTATATCGACCACTATACCGGTATCGCCGCCGGAGCGCGCCCGCGGGGGGTCCCTTTCTTGGCCGCACCGTCGCTTTTCGACTTCTCCGGCATCGTCCGCGTCTTCTCCAATCGCAACTACGCGATCTATGCCGCGGGCAATGCAGTGTCGCTCACCGGCCTGTGGGTGCAGCGCCTCGGCGTCGGCTGGCTGGCATGGGAACTGACGCAATCCGGCTTCTGGCTCGGCATGGTCGCGTTTGCCGACCTGTTTCCGGTCATGGTGGTGGGCCTGTTCGGTGGCGTGCTGGCGGACCGCGTCGATCGCCGCCACATCCTGATGGTCAGCCAGATCTGCCAGCTCGTGCAGGCCACCGTGCTGTGGCTGATGACGTGGCTCGGCATTATCACCATCGGCTGGCTGGTCGGCCTGACGCTGTTCATCGGCATCGTCGTCGCCGCGGCGCAACCGGCACGCCTCGCCTTGGTGCCGTCGCTGGCGCGGCCGGAGGACGTCGGCGGCGCCGTCGCCATCCACTCGGTGATCTTCAACCTGGCGCGCTTCATCGGCCCCGCCATCGCCGGCTACATCATTCACTCGTACGACGTGGCGCTCGCCTTCGCCTTCAACGCGCTGACGTTCCTATGGTTCATCGCCGCGCTGATGCTGCTGCGCCTGCCCAAGCGCACGCCGCACCCCTCGGCCCACGAAGGCGTGTTCCGCCAGATGGCCGACGGCCTGAAGTACTCGGTCACGCACCCCGGCATCGCTGCGGTGCTGCTGCTCATGGCGGCGACCTCGTTCCTGGTGCGGCCGGTGTTCGACCTGCTGCCGGGCTTCGCCGACGATGTGTTCCACTGCGGCGCCGCCGGCCTAGCGACGCTCACCTCGGCGGTGGGACTCGGCGCCTTGCTCGCCGGCTTGTGGCTGGCGAAGCGTGCCTCCGCCGTGCGTCTGGCCGACATCACGGTCGTCGGCGGGGGCGTGCTCGGAGCGATGGGACTGCTCTTCGCCATCACCAACACCCTGTGGGTCGGCGCCGCTGCGCTGGCCGTCGCCGGGTTCATGGCGATCTGCGTCTCGGTCGGCACCCAGACCTTGGTGCAGACCGGCGTGCCGTCGCACATGCGCGGCCGAGTGCTCTCCATCTGGGGCATGATCCTGCGCGGCGTGCCCGCCGCCGGCGCCCTGTCGATGGGCTGGGTGTCGGACTTCGTCGGCCTCAAGCCGCCCCTGATGATCGGCTCGTTCCTGTGTCTCGCCGGCGCCGTGCTGCTAGCCCGCTGGGCGCGGGTCGAGATACGCGCCCTGGAAACAGCCACGCCCGTCCCTCCACCCACCGCCGCCCTCTCCGCCGGCGCCGGCTCCCCCGCCTAGTCATGGCGGCGCGCGCCGCGATCTACCCTGCCGTGACCGCCAGGATTTCCGCCGCCGCGCGCGCTCCAGCTTGGCCATCGGCATTGCCGGTCCAGTGCTGCAGCGCCCCGACCGCCGCGGCGGACAGGGCGCGGACCGCCGTGGACTCGGTCGCGGTGCGCGCCAGAAGGTCGCTCAACTCGTCCCCTCCCGCGGCAAGCCGGGCCGCGGCGCCGAGGTCCAGCAGGTATGGCTGGTACCGGATTTCCATCGCCTCCGCGAAGTGCGGCACCACCACCGGGACTCCGGCGGCAATGCCTTCCAGCAACGCAGTCGAGTTGAAGCCGCACACCACGGTCGCGGCAGTCAGCAGTTGCAGCGGGTCGCCCCCGAAGGCCAGCTCCAGGTTAGCGGGCAGCTGCTCGGTGCCAAGATGGGCGGCCAGGCTCCGGTCGGACCGCACGCGCCCCTTGGTTTTGATCACGACACGCAGGGAGGGATGGTCGCGGGCAAGGCGCACAACCGCGGCGCGGGTGCTGCCGCACAGCGTGCGCCACGCCATGCCCTCCAGCGCCGGATCGAACGCCTCGAATCCGCTCTCGGTCGCTTTGCGGGTCACAGCGGGCAGGCCGTTCGTCTCATCGAAGTCGAAGAACACGACGGTGGGGCGGCGCAAGTCAGCGGCCGCGGAGGACATCCGCCAGCGGTGCAGCCGGTCCATGCGCGGCATGCCGACGACGGCAATGCGCTCCGGCGGCACAACGCCAGCCGCGATTTGGAGGTCGCGCTCGATCTCGTTGTACACGAGCATGCGGCGGCCGACGAAGGGGCCGCGCCGCGTGCGGTACAGCCGCTCGAAAAACTGCACGCGCCCGGGTGTCTTCAGGTTTTCCTTCTGCAGCACGATGAACGGAACGCCCAGTTCATTCAGCGCCGCGGCCAACTCGCGCTCGGAGTAATAGCTGAAGTTGCTGCTGAGGACAGCGTCGATGCTGGTCTTGCGGCGCAGGGCCTGCCACAGGTCGGAGAGGAACGCGCGGTAAGCGTCCTTCGCCGCGGCGACCTGGGGCCCCGCGTCAACGTGGTAGGTGTTCGAGTCGACCTCTGGCGGCAGGTAGGCCGAGGCGAGGGCCTTCATCGCTCCGTGCCAGGGCGCGACGAATGTCACCTGGTCGGACGCGTCGGCCACGTCGGCCACATCCTGCAGCGCCGCCGCGCGCGGCAGAACCAGAACCCTCCGCTGCGCCGCGGAGGCCGCCGCAATACCGGGCGGGCGATGGATGGTGGCGGCGAATACGCTGGCCGAGACGCCAGCCCAACGCCGCCGCGCCGCCCCACGCAGGGTCGTGCGCAGCCCTGCCTCGACGAGGGAGCGCGCCGCACTCGCTGGGTTCACGGGTTTCGCGCTTGTCCCAGGACCATCATGCGCAGTGGGTCGGCCCGGTAGCGATCGGCCGGCAATTGGGTCACGGTTGCAGTGTCTGCGTTGTCGTAGCCATCGTCATCCTTGAGGTGCGCAAAGGTGGTGAACTGCAACATCAGCACCAGACGGTCCAAGCCACGGGCGCGACTACCGAAATGGAGGCACCGCGACGTATCGACCAGGCCGCCGCTGCCCGGCTGGCCCATCAGCTCGTGCAGGTCGCTTTGTCGGGCGATCCCGAAGACGTCCTCGTCCTCGATGCGTCCGCCCTTCCAGCCGTGGTGCAACCGGGCGCGCACGCGCGCCGAGACCTCGGCCGGCAGGAAGCTGAATGGCCCCGCCGCCGCGTCGGTCGTCTCGACGTTGATGAAGCACTTCAACTGCCGCAGGTCGTCGGTGTCGATATGGAACTTCTGGCTTGCCTGGTGCAGCTCGTTGCGAGGCGAATAGAACACCGCCACGCCGCGCAGCAAGGGCACTTCGCGGAAGTAGCCGGTCACAGCCTCGATCATCGCGTCGCTCAGCGCGAAGTCGAGAAGCTCCGGGTGTTGCACCAGTGCGGCGCGGTCGAGGACGTTGACGAGAAACGGCTTCTGCGTGACCCGCGAGACTCCGCTTGCCTTCCACGCCGTAAACACAGCGCGGCACGCCGCCACCGCGGCAGCGGTACCAGGGAAGGTGTAGGGCGAAAGGAGGCCGTAGCCGGAATTACGCGAGACGAAGGCCGCCCACGGCGTGCCGCCGATCGCGGACGCGGCGCGCCGCCGCCGCAGCGCCTCCAGCGGGTGAAGCGCGATACGGCCCGCTTTCATCAGGTGGAACAGCGGCTCGACCGGTAGCCCGAAACGTCGTACCACACGGCCGAACGCCAACTTGGCGGCCAGCGTTCGGGATATCCGGTTGATCGCTTGGGGTGGTCTCGTCCGACCAGCCGCGCTCTCCTCGGCGCTCTTTTTTCCTCGCCAAAGGCCGGGGGAAGGGCTCGATACAGACATGATCAACCATATCATCCGCCGCGCGCTCGGGGAACAAACGGTGGCGGTCGTGCAACTCAAGTCGGGCAAGACGATCGCGGCGCGCATCTTTCGTCGCGCCTTGGGCGAGCGCCGTCCCTTAGGTCTGGTCCCGTATCTGGTCCGCCTCGGCGACGGACGCCGCGTCAAGTTGTTGAGCGGGCGCTGGGGGGCGCGCAAAGCGGTCGCCGAGACAGCGGCAACGTATGCGGCCGTTTCGCATCTGGCGTGTGTGCCGCGGCTGCTGTGGCGGGACGACGACAACCTCATCGTCGAATTCGTCGCCGGCGAAACACCGAACGTCGATGACGCCAACTTTGCCGACACCCTCGGCAGCACTCTTGCAGCTATTCACGGGATCGACGTGGGGTCCGTTGCCCGCGACGAAGTCGTCGCGCACGCCGAACGGACCTTGGCACGGCTCGTCGATGCCCAAGTCGCCGGGTACGAGGCCGTCGGCACGGCGACGCGTTGGTTGGTCAGGAACCTGCCGCCCGCGCTGCGCACCTCGTGGGCCTATGCCGATCTAAAGGAGAGCAACTTCTGTTGGTCGGCCGACGGGCGCCTGGTGGCGTTCGATCTCGGCAGCTTCCGCCGTGCGAGCATCACCGACGAGTATCTCGTCGGCGGCAAGCTATCGGGCGAGCCCTTGTTGAAACGCCTGAAGTACGCTGGCCGGCTCAGGGACAGCTACCGGGCGAGCCCTGGCGCGCATCCGGAGGTGTTTGACGCGTTTGCCTGGCTGGAGCCGCTCAGTGCGGTGCGCCGTGCCAGCGAAGTGCTGGACCGCCGCGATGCGTTGCCCCACCTGTTCTGGCGTCAGCGCGCGTCCTATCTCGCGGCGGCTTCGGAGCGCCTTGGGCAAATGTTTTCGCTAATCAGGCTGGTGGAGGCAGCGGCCCGGTAAGCTCCGCCAAGCGGCTTTTCCCGGACTGACCGAGTTGCGTACCGGCCTTGTTGATTCCTCCCAGCAGGCGGTTGACTGGGAATCGATTAGCAACGGAGAACCACGCGGCGCCGACGCGCATGGTCAGACCCGCGCCGGGCAAGGGCGACGCTTGCGGCGTAAGGGCCGCGGGCGTTCCGACGATGCCGACCGCGGTCAAGCTGAAGTCGGGCGTGAACGCTGTGGCAAAACGCGACACGGGTTCAATGCGCAGCGGCTCGATTCCGTGGCGCGCAAACAGCCGGTGCAGCGAACGCTTGCAGAAGCAGTACGGATGCTCGAGCCGCGCCGCGTGGCGGAAGAAGATGTTGGGCGTTCCGATCACAAGGATCCCGCCGGGCTTCGACAGGCGCCGGATGCGCTCGAAGACCGCGTCGAGATCGACGATGTACTCGAGTACGTGCGAGAACAGAATGAGGTCGAACGGGCCCGCGGAGTCCGCTATGTCACCGATGCCGCGACCCAGGATCGTGATCTTGGCGAGGTCGCGAGCGCTCGAAGCTGCGGCGTCCGACGGCTCGACGCCGAACGGAGTCGCGCCGATCGCGTCCGCTAGGTCGCGCACGATCATCCCGTACGCGCACCCGACCTCGAGAAGGCGCGCCTGCGGCGGCAAGCTCACGCCGGCAGCGGCCAGACATGCCAAGTAGCGCTGGCTGCGGATCAACTGCGTGCGCCATTGCACCGTGTGGCGCCGTACGTCGCCGCCGCGGTCGAGAGCCTTCTGTTCCCAATAGTGGCTCTGGAAGAACCGGTCATACCAGGCCTGAGTCGGCCGCGGATTCTGGAATACCAGGAGGCACCGTCGGCAGCGATCATGGTGCACCGAGAATCCGTGCTCGGCTCCGGTGCGAAAATGCGCGAGATGGGGCGATGCGCAAATCGGGCACGCCCGCAAATCCTCCCATGCTTCGGGCGCGCGGAAGGGTTGCTCCAAAGCTCTAGCCGTTGCCTGAGGGTGCATGCGCTGGGCGAGATTGGAACAAAACTTGCGGCGCAGCAACCGACTAGCCGAACGCGGGGATGCGGTCCGTGCGCGGACAGCGAGGGTGCGAGCAATTGACCTTCATTCAGGGAACGGACTACGGTCACATTGAATGCGCGCCGCCCTTGAGCAGCTAGCGATGCTCCGGCGCCTGCTAGGCGCACGCTCCGTCTTGGTCATCGTACTGATGGGCCTCATCCTGCTGTCGGGGGTGGCGGAGAGCCTGGGCGTGTCGATGACGTTGCCGCTGGTTGCGGCCGTCATCGGCGTTTCGCCCGGGTACGGGCCCATCGAACAGTTCGCCCGCGTACTCCGAGCGCTAACCCCGGAGGGCCGCGAGCTGGAGGGTCTGCTCGCCCTGATGGCGCTGGCGTTCCTGTGCAAGGGACTGCTCCTCGTCGTCACGGGCGCGCTGGGAGACTACGTCTCGCTGCGCCTGCGCGACGACTGGGCCGGACGCATCCTGCGCTACTACCTGACGGCGCCGTTCCAGGACGTGCTGCGCGAGAAGCAAGGCACGTTGGTGCACAACGTCATCGGCGAGTCGCACCAGGCGTCGCGCGGCGTCGCCGTGCTGCTGTTGGTCGTCAATCGCTTGGTCCTGACGCTGTTCCTGGTTGCGGTGCTGCTGGTCGCCAACTGGCAAGTGACCTTGGGCGTGACGCTCGGCGGCGGGGTGCTGTTCTACGCGCTGCGCAAGGCGACCTTCACCTATTCGGTGCGCTTCGGTGCGCTGCAGCAAAAGATGCAGCAGGAGGTCGCGGCGATTGGTGCCGAGTCGATCGCCGGCCGCACCGAGATCCGCCTGTTCGGCGCACTGGAGCGCATGTCGGCGCGCCTGATGGAGCACCTGCACCGGCACACGATGGCGCAGACGTGGTTTCGCGCCATGAAGGCCGTCCCGACTCAGCTGACCGAGTTCCTGGTGATCGTCATCCTCGGCGCCGCCCTGCTGGCATTGTCGGTCACCGCGGGCGGCGATCTATCGGCCTACGTCGCGCCGTTGGCGTTCTTCATGCTGGTGACGCAGCGCCTGCTGACGAACTTCACCATGCTGGTGCAGGAGCGCATGAACCTCGCGTCGTACCTGCCGTCGATGCGGCTGGTGTACGACTTGCTGGAGCGCACCGGCACCGCGGAGCGCGTCGATGCCGGAGAGACTTTCACCGGCCTCGATGGCGACATCGTGCTGCGCGATGTGACGTTCGGCTATGAGCCTGGCCGCGACGTGCTGCGCGGCCTGACCATGACGATCCCAAAGGGACGCACCACCGCGATCCTGGGCCCGTCCGGCATGGGCAAGTCAACGCTCGCCGATCTGCTGCTTGGCCTATTGCAGCCGCAAGGCGGCAGCATTCTGTTCGGCAGCCGGGCGTTGAAGGACTTCAGTCTGGCGTCCGTGCGCCGCTCGGTCGGCTACGTGACGCAGCATCCGCTGATCCTGAACGCCTCGATCCGCGACAATATCCGGTTCGGCGACCCGGACGCGTCGGACGAGCAGGTGCGGAGCGCGGCGAAGCTGGCCCACGCCGACGTATTCATCGATCGCCTGCCGCACGGTCTCGACACTCGTCTTGGCGACCGCGGCGCGACGCTGTCGGGCGGCGAACGCCAGCGCATTGCCGTGGCGCGCGCAATCCTGCGCCGGCCGTCGATCTATGTGCTGGACGAGGCGACCAGCGCGCTCGATCCCGAGTCCGAGGGATTCTTGCGCGACTCGATCCGGACTCTGGCGGGCGAAGCGACCGTCGTCGTCATTGCGCACCGTCCGTCGGCGGTGGTCGGCGCCGACGTCAGCTACCGGCTGACGGCCGAAGGCGCGCGCCGCATCGCTCTGGCCGACCTGTCGTCCTAGGCCGTCCTAAGAGCCTGACTCGGAAGTTCACGTTGCCGCCTGATGGTTTGGCTCGGTCAGGCGCCTGAGCATCACGGATATCATGGCCAGCTTGGCGAAGCCTTCGGCGATGATCGCCAGGGCTTCGTAGTGCGCCATGAGGCGGCGGTTACGCC
>CAMDCA010000027.1 GCA_945889645.1 Rhizobium sp. Q54 | reverse complement strand
CGAGCGGGCCCGCATCAAACGGAAGACCATCGAACATCGGCGCTTGCAGCACCGCAAAATCGCCGCCTAAATATCAACCCAAGATGAGGCCACCTCTCCGCTAAATCCGGACCCCACCTGTCTCAAAAGTTCTGACGACGTACAGTTGCGGTGGGTCTTCACCCGGCGCGGGTTGACCCGCTTGGGCACGGACTACCGCCCGAGTCTGTCGATCAGCTCAAGAATGTCCCGCACACGCCACGCGGTGATTCGCGGGCCCAGCTTCACCGGCCGCGGAAACCGTCCGCTGGCGACGCCTGCCCACCAAGTCGATTTGCTGACGGGGATCGGTCCCTTCGGCGCCAGAACGCCAGAGAGTCGAACGAAGCCCGGCGCCTCGGAACCCTGCCCAAATACACTAGCGCCGCTAGCGGCGCTTCCTGCTTGTCCTCGAACCATGCGAACCACCGTGAGAGTTGTCGCGATGGTCGTGAACATTAGTGGCCGCGACTGGCTTTTGAAGTAGCGGTGAACTCTCAGGGTTTGATGCGTCCGGCACCGAACCCCGGGGTTTCGATGCTGCCTCGGTCGCGCGACGTGCAAGAGCCTCGCGCTGTTCGCGGATTACCTGAGCCTCACCGACGCGGCGCACTCGGGCGCCAAGGGACGCGGTGGCGTAGCGTGAGAACCAATCATCCTGGTTGGCGGTGCGGTTGCTCTGTGACCGACCTCTACGCCGATATTCTCGGGCGGCAAACCAAAGGGTTGAATCGACCATCTCGGCGCGAACCTTCTCAGAGTAGTGCCTCTTCGATGGCACCCAAGGGTACCCAAGGACGGGCTTCCGTAGCCATTCACTTGCGGTTCGCGCCTTGATTCCGAACTCGACGCAGATCGTTGAAACGGGGGCCGGGTCTGGAATCAGACCCTGGTGCGCGAATTGAACGTACGCCTGGGCCATCGCGCGGGCGCGTCGATCCACGGTGCCTGTGGTAGGGGCACCTTGATGTAGCAGCGGCCTGATTTGGTCGGGAATGGTCCCAGCAAGCAGGTCCTCAATCAGCAACGCTAGCTCCATGACCACGTGGGGAGCCAGTCCGTCCCCGGGCTCAAGACTCGTGCGGGAGTACTCCGACGCAGCAAAGACGCGCAGCACATGCAGCGCGGCCGCCCAGAACTCGCGGGGCCGGAAGTAGGGCTGACCGTTAGTGTTCTTGGCGTCCCCCATCCCCTTTCGATGCCACTCGTGCATGAATGAAGCGTTTGCTGCGCCGAGCGTTTGTCCTGGGGAGAGTGGCGTGGAGTCGATCGCGCGTTTTCGAGCCATCCGCCAGCGTAAGACTCCGTGGGGCCGCCAGGCCAGTGACGCCCAAACCAATCCGGATCGCGTTCTCGACACGGGCAATTGACCGTGTTCTTCCCGCCGCTCCCCGAGTAGGCTTGGGGCCGTGTGGCAGGCCGCTTTCTATTTCGCGATGGCCGGGGCGCTTACCGCGTCGGTGGGGCTCCGACTAATTGACCGCCGCCGCGTCCGCGGCACTGACTACGACCCTGACTCGGCCCGTGGTGTCATCCGCGACTACACCGAGGCGATTTGGTGGGCGTTGGTGGTCACGAACGGTCTGCTGGGCGCAATCCTCGCAACCCTGCTCACTCGATGAACCGTGCTTCCACTTAGGGCGCGGTTACTTCGCCCGCAACCTGACCACCTTGGCGGGACGCGCGCCCGCAAATTGGGCCCACGTCTCCATCAACTCGCGACGCTTCTCAAGCAGATCACCGCGGCGGTAGGCCGCTTCCGTCTTGTCGCGCACAGTGTGGGCCAACGCCATTTCACACACGTCGCGGGTGAAGTTGGTCCGCTCCGAAGCCCAGTCCCGAAATGACGACCGGAAGCCATGGGCGGTGATGTCGCTGTTTGCGCGCCGCAGCATCATCAGCATCGCCATATTCGACAGGGGTTGCGTGGACCCCCGGCCTGGAAACAGGTACGGCGACTCGGCGTCTAACTTGCGCGCCGCCTTCAAAATCTCCAGGCAGCGCACCGATAGCGGCACACGATGGTCGCGCCCGGCCTTCATCCGCTCGCCGGGAATCGTCCACACTGCCTCTTCAAGGTCGATTTCCGACCACCGCGCGCCCACGACCTCGGAAGTACGAGCGGCAGTCAGCACAAGGAATTCCAACGCAAGCCCAACCGCGTTCGTAGCGGACGCCTCACGCACTGTCGCCAGGAACGCGGGAACCTCGACATAGGCGAGCGCCGCGTGGTGCTGCTTGCGGTCCGGCTGCTTAGGTAGCCCTTTCTCGATTCCGTCCACCGGATTGACGCCATTGCGATGCCCCGCAGCGGCCGCCCAGTCCATGACGGCACCAATCCGCTGGCGCACCCGCCGCGCCGTCTCCGGCTTCGCAAGCCAAATCGGCGCCAGCACGCGCAGCACATCCGGCGCGCCAACCGCGTCCACCGTCATGCGGCCAAGGCCGGGGAAAGCGTGCGCGGCGAGGGTGTTGATCCACTGATCGCCGTGCTTGGCGTTGCGCCACGTGGGCAGGCGTTCGGCATGGACGGCGCGCGCAGCTGCCTCGAATGTCGGAACCTTCGCCCGGCGGTGCTTCTCGGCGGTGGGATCGCCACCGTCGCGGGCTAGGCGCCGATACTCGGCGGCCCGCTGGCGCGCGTCCGCCAGCGACGCGACACTCAGGCTCCCTAGACCAAGGTCCCGCCTACGGCCCTGCACTACCGTGCGCAGTAGCCACCGGCGCGCGCCGGATTCCTCCACGACCAAATACAGGCCGTTGCCATCGGCGTGGCGCCCCGGCGCGAGCCTCTTGAGTTGAACCGCCGACAGGACCTTGTCCCGATGCCGTCCGCGCGCCTTCATCTGCCGCCCCACATTCCGCCCCACATAATTGTGGGATGCCTCCGGACCTCGTTGATCCAGAACATGGCGACGATGGCCCATAAATTCAAGGTTTCTGCGGGTTTCCGGACGTAGTTGGACTGGTTCGGACAGCCGTTAGGCGGACGCCCCCTCCGCCAGCACCAATCCCTCGCGACGAAAATGTTATACGATAACATTTCATTGACGGGGCGCACGCGCCGGGCCTAGGCTCATTCGCATCATGTACGGCGTGTCTCGTGCGCGGCGCTTCCTGGTCGGCCGCTTGGCCGGATCGCAGGGTGCGCGCCGTCTTGTGGCGGCGCTCGCGATGTTCGGCGTCGTCACGTTGGCGGCGCACGAGCTGCAGCACTACGTCCATGCCGAAGCGCCCGACCTGTGCGCCTTCGCATACGTCGCCAACAGCGTCCCGCCGGTACCGCCGGCAATCGTGGTGCCGCCGCCGTCGTACCCGCAGCTTGTCGCCTGGGCGCTGCCCACGAGCGACACGCTTTCTCCCCGCACCGAAACACCCTCCTCCGCGCGCGGACCTCCAGCACTCGTTCGCGCCTAGGCGACCGCGGCCGCGCTTGGCCGCGCAGTGGCGGCACCATCGTGTCCGCCTCGGGTCCGTTTTGCGGAGGCACCTATGTTTGTTCGCGTCTTACGAGGCGTCGTCGCGCTGGCGCTGATTGGGATTGCCGCGCCTGCGTGGTCGCAGGCGCCACACCAGCATGGTCACGGCACCGTCAACATCGCCTTCGAGGGCAATCGCCTAGTCATCGAGCTGCACGCACCGGGAGCCGACATCGTCGGCTTCGAGCGGCCACCGCAGACACCAACCGAAGAGGCAGCGCTGGCCCGCGCCGTCGCGCAGCTCAAGGCGCCACTCGAGCTCTTCGGCCTGCCGGCCGCGGCCCGCTGCGTCGTCGGCGACGTGCAGGTTACCGCCGAAGGCTATGACGTACCTGTGCTCGCCGCTCCGCCGGGCGGCACACATACCGAGTTCGAAGCGGCGTATGCACTCACCTGCGCGGACGCCGGCGCCATTCGAGTCATCTCGTTCCCGCTCTTCGATAGGTTCGCCGGCGCCGAGGAGTTCGACGTCACCGTGCTGACCGAGCGCGGACCCACCGAGTACGAAGTGACCCGCGCCAGTCCGCGCCTCGATCGCGGGAGCCTCTTGTGGCGCTGGCTGACGGGCCGCTAGCCGCCGCCCTGCGCGACGTGCGCTTCGCCTGGCGCGGGCGGGCGCCGTTTGCGCTAGCGGTCAACTCGCTCGACATCGCGCGCGGCGAGCGGATGCTTCTGGTCGGGCCATCGGGCGGCGGCAAATCAACCTTGCTCAGCCTGCTGTGCGGTGTGCTGACGCCGGGCAGCGGCTCCGTGACGGTGTTGGGCACCGACATCGGCCGCCTCCCGGGCGCGGCACGGGATCGATTCCGCGCCGAGCATCTGGGCGTCGTGTTCCAGATGTTCAACCTGCTGCCCTACGCCAGCGTGCTCGACAACGTGCTGTTGCCGCTGCGCTTCGCCCCCGAGCGGCGTGCCCGTGCCGCGCGGGCCGGTGTGCGCGCCGAAGGTACCCGGCTGCTGCGCAGCCTCGGCCTGGAGGAACAACTGCACGACGGCGCGCGGGCGTCGTCCCTGAGTGTCGGCCAGCAGCAACGCGTGGCAGCGGCCCGGGCCCTGATCGGCGCGCCGGAGATCATTGTCGCCGACGAGCCGACCTCGGCCCTCGACCGCGACCGCCAGACGGCCTTCCTGCATCTGCTATTCGGTGAAGCCGCGCGCGCCGGAACGACCGTGATCATGGTCAGCCACGACGCGAGCCTTGCCCCGCAGTTCGATCGCATCATCCATCTGGCGGACGTCGCCACCATATCGCGCGGGAGCCCCTAGGATGCTGCTGCGCCTCGCCTTCCGCTCTCTGACCAACCGCTGGCTCACCGCGGTGCTGACCGTTCTGGCCATCGGGGTCAGCGTCACCTTGCTGCTCGGCGTCGAGCGCGTGCGTACCGGCGCCCGCGCAAGCTTCGCCGATACCATCTCCGGCACCGACCTAATCGTCGGCGCGCGCTCCGGCGCGGTGAACCTGCTGCTGTACTCGGTGTTTCGGATCGGCAACGCGACCAACAACATTTCGTGGCGCGCGTTGCAGGAGGTCGCGTCCCGGCCCGAGGTCGCGTGGACGGTACCGATCTCCCTCGGCGACTCGCATTTCGGCCACCGCATCGTCGGCACCACTGCCGCGTACTTCGAACACTACCGCTACCGGCAGCGCCAGCCGCTGACCTTTCGATCCGGCGGCCCGTTCCGCGATCTGTTCGACGCCGTGGCAGGCGCCGACGTCGCAGCCGCGCTCGGCTACAAGCTCGGCGACCACATTGTGGTGGCGCACGGACTTGGCAACACCTCGTTCGCACAACACGCCGACAAGCCG
This sequence comes from Rhizobium sp. Q54, assembly GCA_945889645.1. Classification (GTDB taxonomy): domain Bacteria; phylum Pseudomonadota; class Alphaproteobacteria; order UBA2966; family CAIVPW01; genus CAIVPW01. The sequence goes on along the minus strand of CAMDCA010000027.1, from coordinate 26,061 downwards.
TTTGTCATTGCCGGCATCCTGGCCAAGACCGGCACACCCGTGGACCGTTCGGTGCATGTCAGCCTGGAGGCCATCACCGCCATCCACGTCGACTGGCAGGGCGGTGCCCGCATTCCCGGCTTCACGACGACGCTGGAGCAAGTGCGCGACCTCGACCTGACGCCGAAGGACGTCACCGCGGCGCTGATCGGCCTGACCTCGCGCACCGCTGTGTTCCGCGTCCAGCGCGCCGTGAACGACTATGCCGGCGAGCCGCTCACCGCGATCCTTCCCGGTGTCGCGCTGCAAGAATTGTGGGGCATCGTTGGCACGGCCGAGGCGGCGCTCGCCGTCGTGTCGGCGATGACGGTGGTGACGGCGCTGCTCGGTATGGCCACAGCGATCCTCGCCACCCTCAACGAGCGCCGGCGCGAGATGGCCGTCCTGCGCTCGGTCGGCGCGCCGCCGCGCATCATTCTGGCCCTATTGCTGGCCGAGGCCGCGACTCTGACCGCTGCCAGCATCGTCGTCGGCAGCTTATTGCTCACGATCGCGCTTCTCGCAGCGCGGCCAATCATCGACGCGCGATTTGGACTCTATCTCCCACTCCAGGCGCCGACGCCGCGCGAGCTGCTGCTGCTCGCCGCTGTCCTGGTTGGGGGAGTTGCCGCCGGGCTACTTCCGGCGGTGCGCGCCTACCGCATGTCGCTAGCAGACGGAATGACCGTACGGACCTAGGAGGAACAATGATTCGCCTACTTGGATTTCTGTCCATCGCTGCTCTGATACTTGCCGGCACCCCAACGCTCGCCGCCAACGAAGCCAAAGAGATCCAGTGGGAAGACCTCATCCCCGGTATCCAAACCTTTATCGCCATGGGTTTGATACAGCACGGTCAAACCCCGCTCGACCTCGATCCCGACGCTATCGCCGCCGCTGGCACGGTGAAAACCTTTGACGGCCAGCGCATTGCCATCGCTGGGTTCGTCGTCCCGCTCGACTTCGACGCGACCGTGGTGACGGACTTCCTGTTGGTGCCGTACATCGGCGCCTGCATCCACGTGCCCCCGCCGCCGCCAAACCAGGTGATCTACGTCCACACCACCAAAGGCGTGCGCATCACGGGCTTTTTCGACGCCATGACCATCACCGGCGTTCTCAGCCGAGTCGAGATGGAGACGGACCTCGCCGACGTTGGATACCGGATCAATGCTGACACCGTAGTGCCCTACGAGTTTTGAACCGGCGAGGCGGTCCTAGTCGCACTGTGGGGCGCCGGGCCGCTGGCACTTGCTGACCAAGTCCTGCGCCTGCGTGATCTGCGCGGGGGTCATCTGCTTGGCGGCAAGGTCACGACTGGCGGACGCGCTCTTACCCTCCTCGCCCGTCATGGCAGCGGCGGCGACGCTGAACCACGCGTATGCGCGGACGAGATCGCGCGAAACGCCACGCCCGGCCTCGTACAACTGACCGAGTCTGAATTGGGCGTTGGCGTCGCCCTGTGTCGCGGCGCGGCGCAGCCACGCGGCCGCTTCCTTGTAGTCCTGCGCCACGCCCCTCCCCGCGTCGTACGCCAGCGCGAGGTGGTACTGCGCCCCCACGTCGCCCTGCTCCGCGGCGCGGCGGTACCAGATTGCGGCGCCTTCGTAGTCAACCGCGCTGCCCGTGCCGAGGGTGAGGAACTCGGCGACCGTGCCCTGCGCCTTGACGTGGCCGAGTTCGGCGGCACGCAGGTAGTACTCCAGTGCAAGAGCGTGGTTCTGCTCGGTGCCCTGGCCCATGTCGTACATGGTGCCGGCCTGGAACCAGGTGTTGGCGTCCTGGGCTATGGCGGGTTGGGCAACGGCCACAAAAGCCAGCGCCAGAAAGCCGCCGCGCACCAACCGGACCATGCGTGCCCCCTCGTTCGCGGGCCAGACTGCCACATCCGGCGAACGGCCGCAGGACCACCCGCCTGCGTGAGAAAACTCACCCTGGATGGTGGCCGGACTCCGGCGCAGAGTCCCACTCCAGCACAGAGAGGGGAGTCCATGCGCGGATGTACGTCAATCGTTGCCGGGATGTTGCTCGCCGCGACGTTGGGCACGCCGCACGGAGCGGCCCTGGCGGCCGAAGAACCGGGCGTGTTCGGGTTTCAATGGGAGAACGACGCCTTCCAGTTCGGCGACGACCACTACACCAACGGCCTACGCTTCGCGTACGTGCCGCGCACCAATCAGCTTGCGTGGCTCCACACTCAGGCAAGAAAGCTTGCGGCCGTCGACCGGCACATGCAGGCCCTGGAGGAGCGGTTCTTCCCCGGTAGCGGAAGAGCGCGCACCGCGAGCGACAATCCGTCTCCAGACCGATCGCGGGTCACCCTGCTGCTCGGCCAAAGCATGTTCACGCCGAACAAGATGCTGCGGGATGAGACCGGGTACGCCGCGATCGCGGCGGACCGTCCGTACGCCGGGTGGTTGTACGGCGGTCTCGCGCTGCACCGGCCATTCAATGACAACCACGGCCTGACCACGGTCGAATTCGACGTGGGCGTGGTCGGGCCCAAGTCGTTCGCCGCAGACGTGCAGACGTGGTGGCACAACGTCAACGGTTGGGCACCGTTCCTCGGATGGGAGCACCAGATCCCGACGGAACCGACTCTCCAGCTGTCGTTCCGCCGCTCGCAGATTCTCACCCAGTTGGCCACCGCGGCGGCCCCCGCTCCGCTCGGCCTGACTTCCGACGTCTTGTGGGACTATGGCTTCAGCCTGGGCAGTCCACACACGATGGCGGCCGCCAACATGCGCATCCGGGTCGGACTGGACCTGCCCAACGACTTTGGACCGGCGCGCATCCGGCCAGCCATCTCGGGCTACGACGTGTTCGAGACCGGCCTGCGCCATGCCTATGCGTTTGTCGGAGTGGGCGCGCAGGCCACGCTGTACGACGCGTTCCTCGACGGAACCCTGTTTCACGACAGCCCGCGGGTGTCGAAGCGGCCGGGCGTGGTCGAGGCACAATTGGGCGTCGTCGTGCCGCTCAAGGTCGTCCGCGTCGGCGCCACGGTGGTGCGGCGCTCGCGCGAGTTCGACGGACCGTGGGGCGAGGTCGAGGAGTTCTGGAGCCTGTCGTTCTCCCTCCTGTGCGCGGCGCAACCCAAGGTCGCCTGCTACTAAGCCCGCGATTCGCGGCCAAGGACTAGGGCAGCAGGCTCGCCGATTGGGCGATGCGGTATTGCACGTCGGTGATGTCGCCCCAGGTGACGACGGTATTTGTCACTTCCAGCACCTCGCTGGCGATGCCGTGGCGGCGTTGCAGTTCGCGGCCGGCGCGGAAGACGTCTTCTTCGAACTGGGCGTGGAACGTGCGGTTTAGGCCGGCGTCGATCTGGGCGCGGCGGTTTGTGGCGTCCTCGGGCGTCAGGTCGCGCGACGCGGTGGTGGCGACGAGGTAGTCGCCCACCAAATCGCCGAGGCGGGCGGACAGCGTGTAGGCGACGGCCTTGAGTTCGGGCACGGTCAGCGTGCGGAGATCGGTGGGCAGCGGGCCTTCGAGGCGCGCGGGTGCGCCGTCCGGCAATCCCGGCACGGCGGGCTGATGCGGCGTGCCGACGTTGGGGGGCAGCGCGGTGGGTTGCGTCTGCGCCGGGGTAGCGACAACTAGGGCCGGTGTGCGTGGCGCGGGCTCGACCCCCTGCACGATCAACGCGCTGGCCAGGGCCGCGACGCTCAGCAGTGTCAGGACCAGAGCGGTGCCGAGCCAATAGCGCGAGCGCACCAAGTCCCCGGCGCCGGCGCCGGCGCCGAGCGCACCCTCGCGCGCGGCCTCCTTGAGCACCAGCATGACCGTGGCTACCACAATGCTGGCATAGGCGAGCCAGAAGCTCGCGGTGGGCGTCACTTGTGCTCGCGGCGCCGTTTCTGCTTCACCGCTTCGGCTTCCTCCTCGAGTTGTCCGCGCGAGCGGTGCACCAGATCCTCGATGACCCCCGCGATCGTGGTGTCGCCCCGATGGGTCACGGAGCGCGCCAATGCGACGTCGGCCAACAGCTCCGCGGTCGCCGACGACAACTTGATCATCAGCGTGGCGCCGCCGCGGGGGGCGGGCTGAGGCTCCGAGGGATCCTGGTGTTGGCGCGGTATTGCAGGCTTCATGCAAGAACTCCCGCCCGACTGTAGCAGGGACCGGGGCGCGTGAAACACCCCGGGTCGCCTAGAGGGTCGCGCCAACCGACTGGAGCGTGGCGGCGGCATCGGTGTAGACGATGTCGCCGTGACACGGCACCAGCCGGGTCAGCCCTGGGATGGCTGCCCATTTTGCATACTCGGCCCGCAATGCCGCTTTGTCGGTGGTGAAGAACAGGCGGAACACCGGCGAAACCTTGGGGCCGCCGCCGAAGCCGAGCAGGCGGAACGGGAGCAGCATGCCTTTCGACGAGTTGTTCTGGAACGCGTCGGAGAACACCAGGCTGACGCGCGCACCGCCGCCGCTGCGCACGGTCACCACGGGTTCGCCGTGGCGGGTGCCGCGGATCGACTCGACGCTGACGGCGGGGTCGGGCGGGATGTCCTCGAACGATCCGTCGGCATCGAACTTCTTGCGCATCTTCTCCAGGTTGATCTTCGGCCCATAGACCTTGAGACCGAGGCGCTGGGCGAAGGGGTGCGCGTCGATGCCGTGGTTGTCGTGGGCGACGACGAGAATCGCCGGGCGCCCCCACTCCGTCACCCGGGCCAGCACGTCGTCGCGCAGCGGCACGGCGTGGAAGAACAGCAGGGTTCCGTCCGCACGCCGCACGATCGCCATGCGGCGCTTGATCGGCACGCCTGGCACGTCGCCGGACACGGTCCACAGGTTGTCGTCGAGCTGTTCGATGTCGCGGTGCGGGCTGACGATCCACGGACGTTCGCGGTGCTTGCTCATGGGACTCCTACAGGTGGTAGGCGTGCTCGAAGTAGTAGAGCGCGCTGAACGCGAGCACGAGCATGACGGCGGCAAACGCCAGCGGCCGGATGCTGCGCGAGGCCTGCGACCAATCGGCGGTGGCGGCGTAGAACAGGCCGACCGGCAGCTGCAGACCGACGGCAATCTGGAACAGGTGGGCGGCGGTGCCCTCGTCTTCCTGCGGCGGCTGATGTCCCTGGAGGATTGCCCCGGCCAACACGACTACGGGGACGACGGCGAGAAACAGCAGCGCATAGCTGGCGAAGCGGTTGACGCCGGTGGCCCGCATCGGCGCTCTACTCCGCGGCCAGCTTGCGCTTGCGGAAGCGGCCGAGGTCGGCGTTGGTGAGGCCGACGCGTAGGTGAGCGATGCCCGCTTCGTCGTCACGGCGGTCCTCCACCACTCCCTTGGCGTAGAGCCAGGCGAGGGTCTGCCCGTCGCCGAGCGGCACGTCGAGCTCGACGACCTGGCGGCCGGCGGACAATCGTTCCTCGGCGGCGGCGAGCAGGCGGTCGAGCCCCTCGCCCGTCGTCGCCGACACCGCGACCTGCTGGTCGTTGCGCGCGGCAGCGTTCTCTATGCGCTGGCGCACGTCGGCGTCGAGCAGGTCGATCTTGTTGAGGACTTCGAGGGCGTGGGCCTGGGTCTCGGGCGTCACGCCAAGATCGGCGAGGACCTGCAGCACGTCTTCGCGCTGGGCGTCGCTGTCCGGATGGGCGATGTCGCGCACGTGCAGGATCAAGTCGGCCTGCAGCACCTCTTCCAGCGTGGCGCGGAAGGCGGCGACCAGTTCGGTCGGCAGGTCGGCGATGAAGCCGACCGTGTCGGACAGGATCGCCTTCCGCCCGCTCGGCAGGTCGATCGCGCGCATGGTCGGGTCCAGCGTCGCAAACAGCATGTCGGCGGCGAACACGTCCGCCTTGGTCAGCCGGTTGAACAGCGTCGACTTGCCGGCGTTCGTGTAGCCGACCAGGGCGATGACCGGCCACGGCACCTTGGCGCGCTGTTCGCGGTGCAGGCCGCGCGTCTTCTTGGTGCCGTCGAGCTCGCGCTTGATGCGCTTGATGCGCTCGTCAATATGGCGCCGGTCGGCCTCGATCTGCGTTTCGCCGGGGCCGCCGAGGAATCCGAAGCCGCCGCGCTGGCGCTCCAAGTGGGTCCACGACCGCACCAAACGGCCGCGCTGGTATTGCAGCGCCGCCAGTTCGACTTGCAGCGCGCCTTCTTTGCTGCGCGCGCGGGCGCCAAAGATCTCCAGGATGAGCCCCGTGCGGTCGATGACCTTGCAGTCGAGTTCCTTCTCCAGATTGCGCTGCTGGACTCCGGTGAGTGGACCATCGAACACCACGACGTTGATCGCCTCCTCGGCGATCACGCCCTTCATCGTGGTCAGCCGGCCCTCGCCAAGGAAGGTTCGCGGGTTGACGGTCGCCACAGGCACGACTTCGGCGTGGCGCACCTCGAGCGAGATGGCCTGGGCGAGACCGACGGCCTCGGCAAGGCTGGCCTCTGGCGTGCGGCGGCCGAGCTCGCTGGCACGCTTGCCACCGACGCGCGGATGCACGACGAAGGCCGACTGCCCGCCTTCAAGTTTCGCAGCGGCGTCACTCATGGTGCGCTCCGCCAAATGGGTTGGTTCAAGAGTCTTCCTGTCCTGCGCCGTCGGCTGCGTCGCCATCGAACAGCTGTACCGGTTGCGATGGCATCACCGTTGATATGGCGTGTTTGTAGACGAGTTGCGAGTGCCCCTCGCGCCGCAGCAGCATCGAAAAATTGTCGAACCACGTGATGACGCCCTGGAGCTTGACGCCGTTGACCAGGAAAACGGTCACCGGAAGCTTGCCCTTGCGCACGTGGTTGAGGAACTGGTCTTGGAGGTTCTGCGCTTTTTCAGCCATGGGGGACTGCGCCTCTCCTATTGGTTCTTGTGCAGAGTCGCCTGACACTTGGCCGCCCCGCAAGGCCCGATGGAAATCTTACGCGCCGGCCGCGGCCTTTTGTAGTGCCCCGCCCGAGGCAACACTTGTGGCAGCACGAATGGCCGCCGCCACCCGTGCCTCGTAGAGCGGACGAATCTGGCGGTAGACCGGTCCTGCCTTGCCTTTGTCGGCACCGCGCCCGATCGCCTTACCGTCGATAGCGACGACCGGCAGGACGAACGAGGTCGTGCTGGTAACCATCGCCTCGCGCGCGGCCAGCGCCTCTTTCAGGCTGAACGTACGCTCCACCACTTTCACCTTGGCGGCCTTGCAGGCGTCGACGATGGCGGCGCGGGTGACGCCGCCGAGCAGCGCCGGGCCGAGGTGGCGGGTCACCAAGTCGCCCTTGGCATCGACGATCCACGCGTTGCTGGCGCTGCCCTCGGTGACGTCGCCGGCCGAATCGATCAGCCACGCCTCGTAGGCGCCGGCGGCGGTCGCCTGCTGTCGCGCCAGGACATTGGGCAGCAGCGAGATCGACTTAATGTCGCAGCGGCCCCAGCGAATGTCCGGCATGGTGATGACCTTGACGCCGTCGTTGACGGCGGATGCCGACGGCGATGCCATGCTGCGCGAGGTGACGACGATGGCGGGTGAGGCGTCCTTGGGGAACGCGTGGGCTCGCTTGGCGACGCCGCGCGTCACCTGCATGTAGACGATACCGGTGCGCACCAGGTTGCGGTGCACCACCTCGCGGATAACAATCCGCAGCGCGCCGCGGCTCATCGGCGCCGCGATCGACAGGGCGGCGAGCGAGCGGTCGAGCCGGTCGAGGTGTGGTTCCAGGTCGATGATGAAGCCGTCGCGCACCGCCATGACTTCGTAGACGCCGTCGGCAAACTGGTAGCCGCGGTCTTCGATGTGCACGACGGCGTCCTGGTGCGGAGCGTACTCGCCGTTGACGTAGGAGATGCGGGACATCGTCACTCAGAATTGGTCATTGCGAGCCGCAGGCGAAACAATCGAGGGTGCCCGTCGCAGTCTGGGTTGCTTTGTCGCTGCGCTCCTCGCGATGACGAAGGGTCAGTTCGGTACGCCGGGGAGGCCGTTGCCACCGCGGTCGTTGGCGACGCCGAGGGCCTTGAGCTTGCGGTGCAGGGCCGAGCGTTCCATGCCGACAAAGGTCGCAGTGCGCGAGACGTTGCCGCCGAAGCGCGTGATCTGGGCGGTGAGGTACTCGCGCTCGAATACTTCGCGCGCCTCGCGCAGGGCGAGCGACATGATGTCCTCGGCGCCACTCGGCAGCACCGTGGCGATGGTGCCGGAACCGAGCTCAGCGGGGAGCATGGACGCCTGGATCACCGGCGCGTCGGACGGCGCCATGATGAGCAGGCGCTCGATGAGATTGCGCAGCTCGCGCACGTTGCCCGGCCATTCGTAGGCCTGGAGGATCGCCATCGCGTCCTCGTCGATCTCGCGGCCCGGCAGGCCTGTGCTCTCGGCGGTACGCCGAATGAAGTGGCGCGCCAGCATCGGGATGTCCTCGCGCCGGTCGCGCAGCGCCGGCACGCGGATCGGCACGACGTTGAGGCGGTGGAACAGGTCTTCGCGGAAGCGCCCGGCGACGATCTCGTCGTGCAGGTCGCGCGACGAAGCGCTGATGACGCGGACGTCGACGACGATCTTGGTGGTGCCGCCGACGCGCTCGAAGGTCTGGTCCTGCAGAACGCGGAGTATCTTGGCCTGGGTTTCGAGCGGCATGTCGGCGACGTGGTCGAGGAACAGCGTGCCGCCGTGCGCCTGCTCGAAGGTGCCGACCTTGCGCGCGCCGCCGCCCGGCCCTTCCTCGGTGCCGAACAGCTCGACTTCCATGCGCTCGGGCGCCATTGCGGCGGCGTTGACGACGACGAACGGACCCTCGGCGCGCTTGGAGTGCGAGTGCACCATGCGCGCCACGACTTCCTTGCCGGACCCAGCGGGGCCGGAGATCAGCACGCGGCTACCGGTGGGCGCGACCTTGTCGACTGCGTTGTACAGCGCGGCGACGGCGGGCGACGTGCCGATCAGCTCGGTCTCCGGCCCGCCGCGCAGGCGCAGCTCGCGGTTCTCGCGGCGCAGGCGCGCGGCTTCGATGCCGCGCCGCACCATCGTCAACAGGCGGTCGGACTGAAACGGCTTTTCGACGTAGTCGTACGCGCCGGCCTTGATGGCGGCGACTGCCGTTTCGATGTTGCCGTGACCGGAGATCATGATCACCGGCAGGTCGGGATCGTCGGACAGCACGCGCTCCAGCACCTTGAAGCCGTCGAGCGCACTGCCGTTGAGCCAGATGTCGAGGATCAGAAGCGTGGGCAGGCGCGCACGCGTCGCTTCGAGCGCGGCCTCGGCGGTGGCGGCACCGCGCGCCGTGTAGCCCTCGTCTTGCAGGATGCCTGACACCAGGTCGCGGATGTCGGCTTCGTCGTCAACGATCAGGATGTCATGCGCCATGCGGAATGCTCGTCCGTTCAAATCGCGGAACGCAGGGGAAGCGAAATCACCGACGGTGACACCTCGACGGAGTCGGCCGGCGGATCGGACGGGAACCGCAGCGAGACGCAGGCACCGCCGCCGTCGGCGCGGTCTTCGAGCACCAGCTTGCAGCCGTGGTCGTCCAGCACCTTGGCGACGATGGCGAGGCCGAGGCCGGTGCCCTTCTCGCGCGTGGTGAAATACGGCTCGGTGAGGCGGGCGCGGTCGCCCTGAGGCAGACCCTTGCCGTTGTCGAGCACGTCGAGCACGACGCCGGACGCCTGGACGCTGACGCGCATGACGATCTCGCCCGGCGGCAGCGCGCCGCCCTCGGGCACCGGCCGCTCAGTAATTGCCTGGGTCGCGTTGAGCAGCAGGTTGGTCAGCACCTGGGACAGCTGGCGGCTGTCGCAGTGCACCAGCACCGGCGTATCGGGCGCTTCGACGCGATAGCTGATCGCCGGATTGGCGACCTTTTGCAGGAACACCGTCTGCCGCGCAAGCTCGGTGACGTTCTCCTCGTGGAACACTGGCGCCGGCATGCGCGCGAACGACGAGAACTCATCGATCAGGCGGCCGATGTCGCCGACCTGGCGGATGATGGTCTCGATGCATTGGCGGAACACGTCGGGGTCCGTGGCGATCTCGGCCATGTACTTGCGGCGCAAACGCTCGGCCGAAAGCTGGATGGGCGTCAGCGGATTCTTGATCTCGTGGGCAATGCGGCGCGCGATGTCGGCCCACGCAGCGTTGCGCTGGGCAGTCAGCAACTCGGTGACATCATCGAAGGTGACGACATAGCCGAGAATTGTGCCAGCGGACCGCTCGGCCGCGACGCGTACGAGCAGCGTGTGCGTCGTGCCGCGGCGGACGATGGCGAGCTGGCCCTGGGCCAGACGCCACGGCCGCTCGCTGGCCTCGGCGAGCAGGCCCGCCATTTCGGGCACCGCATCGACGAAGCGCGCGCCGGCCAGTGCCTCGGCCGAGGCGCCGACCAGTTGCACGGCGCTGCGGTTGGGCAGGTTGATGCGACCGTCTGCGTCGAGGCCGACGACGCCGGATGAAACGCCGGACAGCACGGCCTCGGTGAACCGACGGCGATTGTCGAGCTGCTGGTTGGCGTCGATGAGTTCGCCGCGCTGGTTTTCCAGCTGGCTGGTCATGCGGTTGAAGGCGCGGCTGAGGCTGGCGACCTCGTCGTCCGCCGGGCCTTCGGGCACGCGGGCGGACAGTTCGCCCTGCCGCACCCGCTCGGCCGCCTGCACCAGCGCGGTGATCGGCGCGATCAGGCGCGATGCGAACATCAACGCCACCCACACCGCCGCCAGCAGCAGCAACAGCGCAACGAGAATGAAGATCAACGCAAAGCGCACCTGGATGCCGTCCCGCTCGCTCTCCAGGCGCTGGTATTCGTCCGCCGCGGTGCGCGTCTTGTCGGCGTGCATGATGACCGTCGCATCGACGAAACGGCCGACGTACAGGTAGGTATCGACGAAGCGGTCGAGTCGAATGAGCGCGCGCACGCGGTCTTCGTCCTGGGTGGTGACCACCACGACTTCGCCGCGTGCGGCGCGCTCGAACGCCTCGGTCGGCGCCTGGTCGAACTGCATGCTGAAGCTGAGGCCGACGCGGCCAAGAATGCGGCCGAAGCGGTCGAACACGATCGCCTCGGGCAGATTGCGCGCTCGCGCCTCGGCGGTCATCACGTCGCGGAAGCGAATGGGATCGTCGCGGATCACGCCGGCCTGGCGGTTCAACTCGGCCGCCATGCCGAGAACGTCGCCGCGAATCTGGTTGCGATGTTCTTCCAGGTAGGCCTGGGCAACGGCGACCGATTCGTTCAGCGCCGTGCTGACGCGCTCGTTGAACCACGACTGCACGCCCAGATTGAAGAACAACGCCGAGAAGGTCGCCATGACGATGGCGGGAGCGATCGCCACCAGGCCGAACAGCAGCACCAAGCGCGAGTGCAGGCGCGCGCCGACCGACCCGCGCCGGCGTTCGATCCAAAGGAGCACCAGGCTGCGCGAAACGACGACGCCGAGCAGGAGCAGGACGACGAGATCGACCAGCAGCAGGGTGAGCACCGTCTCCGGATCGGGTCCGAAGGGCGACGACCGCGTCCACGCGACGTAGGTCAGAATTCCGGAAGCGACTGCCGCCAGCGCCAGGGTGACGGCGAGCTTGCGGCCCAGCTCGACGCTGCGCGCCCACGCCGACCAGCGGGCAAAACTACCGGCGGGTTCGTGGGTGTCGAGGATGGGGGCTTCCGCCGACATCCGAGTCCTAGCGGGCGCGCACGTCGGCGCGCTGGCCGAAGTACAAGAACGTACGGCGCGTGGAGTCGACCGCGACCGGGGCGCGCACGCGCGGTCCGTCGGGGGTCGTGCGGATCACGATCTCTCCGTTGGCGGCGCGGGCCAAGTCTTCGGGCGGGGCCTGATCGAACACCATGGACAAGGACAGGTCGGAACGGAACAGCACCTTGGCCGACCGGTCAAAGACGACGACCTCGCTCAACCGGTGATCGCGAGCCCCTTGCTCGCGAAGCCTCTCGGGCGGGGCGACCAAACCGGTCGCCGCGCTTGGGCCAGCGGCCAACAACGCCGCCGCCAGGGCGACGAGGGCCGTAAATCTCGCGATAGATGGTTGAACTGGGGTCATGCGGTCCCTGCCCGACAAGTCAGCCGGCCGCCTGGCGCCACCCCCTCGCGCAAGCGAACGACCTGCACTGTAGGCAGGTTGTTGCAGCCCGGCAACACTTTCGCCGGGAGAGGGCGAGCGCGGCCGCTCTGGCCGGGTTTTCCTAACGGACGCCGCGCTGCACGGAGACGTTCAGCTCGCGGATCTTCTTACGCAACGTGTTGCGGTTGAGTCCCAGCAACTTAGCGGCGCGGATCTGGTTGCCGTGGGTCGCCGACAGGCACATGGCGATCAGGGGCCGTTCGACCTCGCTAACGATGCGTTCGTGCAGACCTTCCGGCGGCAGTCCGTCCTCGTGAGCGGCGAAGTAGCGCGCCAGATGGCGTTCGACGGCGGCTCCAAGCGAATCCTGCCCGGCCCTGCCCTCTTCCGGCACGGTCGCGGCCGCCATGGCAAGGTCGGCGCGGATGACCTCGGCCGTGATGGTCTCTTCGGCGTGCAGTGCGGTAAGGCGCAGGATGAGGTTCTCAAGCTCGCGCACGTTGCCCGGCCACGGATAGGCCTTGAGCTGCTCCAGAGCACCCTGGTCGAGCACCTTGGGCGCCAGGCCGTCGCGCTCGGCGCGGGCCAGGAAGTGGCGTACCAGCGCCGGGATATCCTCCGCGCGCTCGCGCAGCGGCGGCATGCGGATGGGCACCACGTTGAGGCGATAGAACAGGTCTTCGCGGAACAGCCCCTGGCGCACCATGTGGCGCAGGTTACGGTTGGTTGCAGCAACGATGCGCACGTCGGCGCGAATCGGCGTGCGGCCGCCGACCGTGGTGAACTCGCCTTCCTGCAGCACGCGCAGCAGGCGCGTCTGGGCGTCGAGCGGCATGTCGCCGATTTCGTCGAGGAACAGCGTGCCGGCCTTGGCCTGGGCGAAACGGCCGATCTCGCGTTGCACGGCACCGGTGAAAGCGCCCTTCTCGTGACCGAACAATTCGGCCTCGATCAGGTCGCGCGGCACCGCCGCCATGTTGAGGGCGACGAACGGACCCTTCTTGCGCGTGCCGTAGTCGTGCAGGGCGCGCGCGACCAGTTCCTTGCCGGTGCCCGACTCGCCCGAGATGAGAACCGTCAGGTCGGTGTCGGTCAGGCGCGCGACCAGGCGATAGATTTCCTGCATCGCCGTGGAGCGGCCGATGATCGGCAGCGCCGTGTCGTCGTCAGGCGGCGGAGCACCGGCCGAGGCGTCGCGGCGGCGTCGCGGCGAACTCAGGGCCATATCAACAATGGCCTTCAACTCATTGATATCGAATGGTTTTGGCAGGTAGTCGTAGGCCCCATTCTGGGTCGCCTTGACCGCCGTGGCGATGGTGTTGCGAGCGCTCATAACGACGACCGGCAGGTCGGGCCGCGTCTTCTTGATGCGCGGCAAAAGATCGAGACCATCTCCGTCCGGCATCACCACGTCGGTGATGACGAGGTCGCCCTCGCCCTCCGACACCCACGTCCACAGGGTGGCGGCGTTCGAGGTTGTACGTACGTTGTAGCCCGCGCGACCGAGGGCCTGGGCGACCACGGTACGAACGGCGCGATCGTCGTCGGCGACCAGGATGGTGGCTTCAGCCATTCTCAACCCTCTCCTGCTTGTTGGTAGATCGGTAAGCGCACCCGGAAGATGGTCCGCCGCGGCTCGGATTCGAATTCGACCACACCGCGCAAGTCGCGAACGACCTTGGCGACCAGAGCCAGACCAAGGCCCGTTCCGCCTGGCTTGCTGGTGACGAAAGCGTCGAACAAGTTGGATTTCATTTCCTCGGACACGCCGGGGCCGTTGTCGAGCACGCTGATCTCCAGCGGCAGACTCATGCGGTCCCGCGTGCCCGGTATGTTGACGCGCACACCGTGGCGATAGGCGGTGGACAGCACGATGTCGCCACCCTGGTCCGGCAACGCCTCGCAGGCGTTCTTCACCAGGTTGAGGAACACCTGGATCAGGCCGTTGCGATCAGCTGCCGCCGGTGGCAGCGACGGGTCGTAGCGCTCGGTGAAACGGACGTGGCGCCCGAACCCGCCTTGGGCGAGCTTGCGCACGTGGCCGAGCACCTCATGGATGTTCACCGGGCGAGCCTGCAGCGTGCCCTCCTCACCGAACTGATCCATGGAGTCGACCAGGGCGCAGATGCGATCGGCTTCCTGGCGGATGAGTTGCGTCAGCTCGCGGTCGGCCGGGCTGGCGTTCTGCTCCAACAGCTGGGCCGCGCCCGAGATGCCGGACAGCGGGTTCTTGACCTCGTGCGCCAACAGCCGGGCAATCCCCATCACCGAGCGCGCCGCGCCGCGGTAGCTGAGCTGGCGATCCATGCTCTCCGCAATTGAGCGGGGCCGGATGCAAACGACCAAGTCGCCGCTGGTTTCCTGGATGGGCGACACGCGCACATCGACGCGATGGGCGCCGAGGCGCGGGCCCGCAACCTCGACGCCGTGATCGGAAAGACCGGTGCCCTGCTTGCGCACCATGGCGACGAGCGAGACCAGCGGACTGTCTGCCGCGACCAAGGACGGGAGCGAGGCGCCACGCAAGCCGGAGGCGCCGACGCCGAAGAAATGCTCGGCGGCCGGATTGACCCAGGTGATCGAGTCGGAGGGATCAAGCACCAGCAAGGGGTCCGGCAACGCTGCCAGGACCACCTCGGCATTGATCGCCGCGCTCATGGGCAGATCGGAGTGCATGGTGTCGATTTAGCCGATCAAGTAGGCAGTCGCAATTATTCGCCCTGACCAAAATAGAGGTTATTGGCTAAATATTGGGCGTTACCGGCTACCATGGACAGAGCTTGGGCAGTATACGATGGACCGCGGTGGACAACAAGCATGCCGCACTGTTCGTTTGTCGCGGGGCTGCTGGTCCGAGCCGCGGAACCCCTTCCCCCTGCATAGGGCCAAGGTTTGGGTGACCGTCAAGAAACCAGGAACACGGCGGGGTTGAGGCCGGATAGGGTGCGAACGGTCCCGACCGCATGCGCACCATCGCCCTCATCGTCGCCGCCGGACGCGGCTCCCGCCACGGCGGCGACCTCCCGAAGCAGTACCTGCCGCTCGCAGGCCAGACGGTATTGCGGTACAGCCTTTCCGCGTTCACCGGCCATCCGGAGATCACTGCCGTGCGCGCGGTCATTCATCCAGATGACCATGACCGCTACGCCCTAGCCGCCCACGGAATCGAATTGCTCGAACCGGTGCATGGCGGTGCGACACGGCAGGAATCGGTGCGCGCCGGATTGGAAAGCATTGGCTCACTGAACCCGGACGCCGTGCTGATTCACGATGGGGCGCGGCCGCTCGTCAGCGCCGACCTCATCAGCCGTCTGATCGCCCGCCTGACGACCGAACCGGGCGCCATCGCCGCGGTGCCGGTGCGTGACACGTTGAAGCGCGGCGCCGGCGAGCGCATCACGGCGACTGTCGATCGCAGCAACCTATGGCGGGCACAGACGCCGCAGGCGTTCCGCTACGCCGACATCGTGCAAGCGCATCGCGCCGCCGCCGGCCAGGAGCTCACCGACGACGCCCAGGTGGCCGAGAGCGCCGGCCTTGCGGTGTCGCTGGTCGAGGACAGCGAGGACAACTTGAAGATCACCGCAGCGGGCGACATCGCCCGCGCCGAGCGCGTCCTGATGGCCGCGACGGCCGACACGCGGGTGGGGAGCGGATTCGACGTCCACCGCTTCGGCCCCGGAGACTCGGTGATGCTGTGCGGTGTGCGCATCCCGTTCGAGTTCGGGCTGGAGGGGCACTCGGATGCCGATGTCGGCCTGCATGCTCTGTGCGATTCGCTGCTGGCGACGATCGCCGCCGGCGACATCGGCATGCACTTTCCGCCCAGCGACGCGCGCTGGCGCGGCGCCGACTCGTCGGCCTTCGTGGCCTTTGCCGCCGACCGCATCCGCGCCCGCGGCGGCATGATCGCCCACGTCGATGTGACGGTGATCTGCGAGGCGCCGCGCGTCGGACTGCACCGCGAGGCGATGACGGTGCGGGTGGCGGGGATTCTCGGACTCGACCGCGACCGCGTCAGCATCAAGGCGACGACCACCGAACGACTCGGCTTCACCGGCCGTCGCGAAGGCATCGCGGCGCAAGCGACGGCGACGGTGCGCCTGCCCGTGGGCGGCCGATGAGAGGCCCGACACGGCGCGCGCCGCCGGGACCGCCGCTCACCAAACCGTGGGCGCTGCTGGCGACCTGGTTCGGATCCGGCCGCCTGCCGTTTGCACCTGGTACGTGGGGGTCCCTCGCCGCCCTGCCCTTTGCGGCGGCGCTGCAATGGCTGGGTGGACCCTGGCTTCTGGTGGCCGCCTCAGTGCTCGTGTTCCTCGCCGGCTGCTGGGCGAGTGTCGAGTACGTGCGCGCCACCGGTCGCAAGGATCCGCCGGAGATCGTCATCGACGAAGTCGTGGGCCAATGGATCGCCCTTATCCTGTCGCCCTTCACCCTGCAGGAGGTGGCGCTCGCCTTCGTGCTGTTCCGTTCCTTCGACATCGTCAAGCCGTGGCCGATCCGGTGGATCGAACGGCGCTGGCCCGGCCCGCTCGGCGTCATGCTCGACGACGTTGCGGCGGGAATGATGGCGCTGGCCATCATGGCTCTCGTGCACTTGGTCCCGGCGTGACGTTCTCCCGCAATCTGGTGGACCGGGCCACCGCGTTCGTACAGGCGTGTGCCCAGCAGGAACTCACGCTCTCCGTCGCCGAGTCCTGCACGGGCGGCCTCCTCGCCGGGCTGATGACGGAGGTACCCGGGTCGTCATTCGTGCTGCAACTCGGCGTCGTTTGCTACTCCAGGAGCGCCAAGCGCAAGGTGCTCGCGGTTCCTGCCCAGGCGCTCAAGCATGGAGAAGTGAGCGAACAGGTCGCGATGGCGATGGCCATCGGTGTCATGGCACTCGGCAAGACCGATCTTGCGGCGGGGATCACCGGCATCGCCGGCCCAGGCGGTGAGCGGCCAGGAAAGCCCGTCGGCCTGGTCTACATCGCTGCAATTCGGCGCGGCGTGGCGGCGGAGGTCAGGAAATTCCTTTTCGGCGACGTCGGCCGCGCCGCTGTTCGGACCAAGTCGGTATCCGCGGCGCTCGCGATGCTCGAAGACCTCGCGCGGACGAAGTGATTCCCGAATCGCCCCGCTATTCGGTGCCGCTGCTGACCGGTCGCGACGTGGTCCGCGTCATCCTGGCCGTGCTGGGACTCACCATTGGCTTGGTGGTGACGGCGGCGTTCCTTTACAGCGTGCTGCTGGTGTTCGGCGTCACCGAAACGACACTGACGCTGTCGCTGCCGGTGCTGTTCCTCGCCGAAGCAATTGCGATCTTCGGCGGCATTCACGCCGCCCTGGTGCGCCCCGGCCTCGCCGATTGGCGCGACCTGGGGTGGGAGCGCGTGCCACCGGCGTGGCTCGTCGTGGCCGGAGTCGGCAGCATCGCGTTCTTCGCCGGTGGCCTGGCGGTGCAGATGCTGGCGCGCGAGGTGACCCAGGGCGCGGCGATCGAGCTGCCCGGCGCGAGCGAATTCTTTCCGCGCGACGTCTTTGGATTCCTCAGCGTGCTGTTCCTGGGCGCCGTCGTGGTGCCCATCGCCGAGGAGTTCTTGTTCCGCGGCGTCCTTTTCCGCTGGATTCGCGACCGCTGGAGCTTCTGGCCGGCCGCACTGGGCAGCGCGGCGGCGTTCGCCATGCTCCACCCACCGACCGCCGGCTCGACCCCGATGATCTTCCTCATCGGCCTGGCGCTCGCCGCGCTCTACGAGAAGTCCGGCTCGCTGTGGCCGAGCATGATCCTGCACGGCGTCAACAACGCCGTCGGCATCCTGTTCATCTACCTGACGTTCGGGTTCAGCGGCGCCTAGGAGGCGCTGGACGCGGTTTCGGTGCGGCGGCGACGCTTGGGCACCGCGGCAAAGTGCCGGCAGGCGCGGTCTTCAAATGCGGTCACCATGTGCGCGACGGCGCGGTGGAACACCGCCCCCATCATGGTCTGCAGCAGGAAACTCTTGAAGGCGAAGTCGATGCAGAAAACGACGGAGCAGCCACCCTTCGCGCGCGAGAACTCCCACGTGTTGTTGAGGTAGCGGAACGGGCCTTTGATGCCGACCACCTCGATGCGCTTGGCGCGATCAAGCGTCACCCGCGAGGTATACGTCTCGTGCAGCGGGCCGTAGCCGATCATGACATCGGCGCTGACTTCGCCTTCCGCGCGCTCGACGATCTTCGCCGATGTGCACCACGGCAGGAACTCCGGATACTTCTCGATGTCCGCCACCAGATCGAACATCTGTTGCGGCGTGTACGGAAGGACGCGAGTTTCCTTGTGGTGATGCACTAGCGCAGGCTCGCTTCGCGGGCGTCTTGTTCGAGGCGCGCTTGCCGCGCGAGGCGCATGCGCTGGAAGTCGTCGCCGGCGTGATACGACGAGCGCGTCAGCGGCGAGCACGCCGCCAGCAGGAAGCCTTTGCCATTGGCGTAGCGCTTCAGCTCCTCGAACTCGTCCGGCGGGACGAAGCGATCGACCGGCGCGTGCTTGGGCGTCGGCTGCAGGTACTGGCCGATGGTGAGGAAGTCGACGCCGGCGGAGCGCATATCGTCCATGACCTGCAGCACCTCGGCCTTGGTCTCGCCCAGACCGACCATGAGGCCGGACTTGGTGAAGATCATCGGATCGTGCTCCTTCACCTCCTGCAGCAGCCGCAGCGAGTGGAAGTAGCGCGCGCCTGGGCGGATGGTCGGATAGAGCCGCGGCACTGTCTCGACATTGTGGTTGTAGACGTCCGGCTTGGCCGCGGCGACCGCGGCGATGGCGCCTTCTTTGCGCATGAAGTCGGGCGTCAGCACCTCGATGGTCGTCGCCGGCGTTTCCTCGCGCAGGCGCCAGATGACCCGGACGAAATGATTGGCGCCGCCGTCGTCGAGATCATCGCGATCGACCGACGTGACGACGACGTGGGTGAGGCCGAGCTTCTTCACCGACAGAGCGACGTTATCGGGCTCGAACGGATCGACGTGCTTCGGCTGGCCGGTCGCGACGTTGCAGAACGAGCAGGCGCGAGTGCACACGTCGCCCAGGATCATCACCGTGGCGTGGCCCTGGCTCCAGCACTCGCCGATGTTGGGACACGCAGCTTCCTCGCACACAGTGTGCAGGTTCGCCTCGCGCATCAGCCGCCGGGTGGCGTGGTAGCCCTCGGACGTGGGCGCCTTGACGCGGATCCAGGCCGGCTTGTGTTGAATGGGCGTGGCGTCGTTCATGCAGCCTCAGAAATGGATTCGGCGGCCCAGCGCGTCCAGCACCGACTCGTGCATTGTCTCCGACAACGTCGGATGGGGGAAGATCGTCTCGGCCAGGGCCTGGGCCGTGGTCTCGTGGGTCTTGGCCACGACGTAGCCCTGAATCAGCTCCGTCACTTCGGCGCCGATCATGTGGGCGCCGAGAAGCTCCCCTGTCGCGGCGTCGAACACAGTCTTCACCAATCCCTCGGGCTCGCCCAGGGCGATGGCCTTGCCGTTGCCGACATAGGGGAAGCGTCCGACCTTGATCTCACGTCCACTCGCCTGGGCCTCTGCCTTGGCGCGCGCCTCGGTCAGGCCGACGCTGGCGATCTGGGGCATCGAGTAAGTGCAGCCGGGGATGGAGGTCACGTCGAGCGGATGCGCGTCCTTGCCGGCGATGTGTTCGACGCACACGACGCCTTCGTGACTCGCCTTGTGCGCCAGCCACGGCGGTCCGACCAAGTCACCGATGGCATACAGGCCTTTGACGCCCGTCTCGCCCCACTGGTTGATGACGACGTGGGCCTTGTCGACCTTCACGCCGGCCGCCTCCAAGCCGAGGTTCTCGACGTTGCCGACGATGCCAACGGCAGAGATGACGCGTTCGACGTCGATCTTCAGTTCACCGGTTGGCGTGACGACGGTTGCCGTGACTCCATCCGCGCGCCTGTCGAGCTTGGTGACCTTGGACTTGGTGTGCAGAACGATGCCCTGGGCGGTGAACGCCTTGGCGGCGAGGGCCGAAATTTCCTCGTCCTCGACCGGCAGAATGCGGTCGAGCACCTCGACCACCGTCACCGCGGCACCCATCTGGCGGTAGAAGCTGGCGAACTCGATGCCGATGGCGCCGGAGCCGACGATGAGCAGCGACTTCGGCATGGTCGCCGGGATCATCGCCTCGCGGTAGGTCCACACGCGATCACCGTCTGCCTCCAGGCCGGGCACCTGGCGCGCGCGCGCGCCGGTGGCGAGAATGATGTGCGGCGATGTGATCTCAGCAACGGACTTACCGTCCTTCTCGACCACCAGGGTGTGCGGCGCGGTCAGGCGTCCGCGGCCGTCGTAGACCTTCACCTTGTTCTTCTTCAGCAGGCCGCTGACACCCATCGACAGGCGGCGCGCCACTTTGCGGCTGCGCGCGACGACCTTGGTGATGTCGAAGCGGATGTTGTCAGCGGCGAAGCCGTACTCGTCCAAATGATGCAGCAGGTGGTGGATCTCTGAGGCGCGCAGCAGCGCCTTGGTCGGGATGCAGCCCCAGTTGAGGCAGATGCCGCCCAGATGGTCGGACTCGACCAGCGCAACGCTCATGCCCAGCTGCGCCGCCCGGATGGCCGCGACATAGCCGCCAGGGCCGCCGCCCACAACGACGAGATCGAACTTGTCATCCATGCCGGGAAATCTCGTCGAAGGTCAGAACGGCTCGAAGTAGTCGCAGTTCCGCCGGGAAATAGTCTTGCCGTCGCGGATTTCCAGGAACATGGCGGAGGCCCACGCCGTCTCGACATTCTTGTTCACGGCGCCGCTCACAGCAGCATGGTCATCGGCTCCTCAAGGAAGCCTTTGGCCGTGGTCAGGAACTTGGCGCCGATGGCGCCGTCCACGACGCGGTGGTCGCACGACAGAGTCAGCGTTATCACCGACGCGGTGCCGAGCGCACCGTTCTTCACCACCGGACGCTTGTCCGCAGCGCCTACCGCGAGGATCCCGGCTTGCGGTGGATTGACGATGGCCCCGAAATTCTTGATGCCGAACATGCCGAGATTGGAGATCGAGAAACCGCCGCCCTGGTATTCTTCGGGCATCAGCTTGCCGGCGCGCGCCTTCTCGGCCAGTGCCTTCACCTCGGCGGATATCTCGGCGAGGCCCTTCTGGTCGGCGCGGCGCACGATCGGCGTGATGAGTCCGCTCGGCAGCGCTACGGCGATCGCCACGTCCACCGACGCGAGCCGCAGCGTGCCGGCCGCGGTCCATTGCGCGTTCATCTCGGGCACTGCGCGCAGTGCGAAGGCGACGGCGCGTACAACGAAGTCGTTGACGCTGAGCTTGTAGGAACTCTCCGCGCGCGTGTTCAGGTTCTCGCGTGCCTGCAGCAGCGCATCCACCGTGCAGTCGATGCTGAGATAGATGTGCGGGATCGTGCGCCACGCTTCGGCGAGGCGCTCAGCAGTGATGCGGCGCACGTTGTTGTGCGGGATGAGAGTGCCCTGTTCGGTGGGCAACGGGGCGTGAGTCTGCTTCGCGTGCGCCGGAGCGGCGGCAGGCGCGGACGCGAGATCGCGCTGGACGATGCGGCCACCGGGGCCGCTGCCTTTCAGCCGCGCGAGGTCGATGCCTCTGTCGCGGGCAAGCGTGCGGGCTAGCGGGCTGGCAAGGATGCGGGCGGAGCCGTTCAGTTTCGCTGCGGGCGGCGCCGGTGCCTGAGTCTGCGGAGACACCCCCACCCTGCCCTCCCCCGCAAGCGAGGGAGGGGTCATAGGAATTGGGGTCGCCTTCGCTTCGATCTTCCTGTCGAGCGCGGACTTATCTTCGCCCTCTTCGAGCAGCATGGCGATGACGGCGTTGACCTTCACGCCGGACGAGCCCTCGGGCACGACGATGCGGCCGAGGGTACCCTCGTCTACCGCTTCGAGTTCCATCGTCGCCTTGTCGGTCTCGATCTCGGCGATGACGTCGCCGGACGCGACCGTGTCGCCCTCCGCCTTGCGCCAGCGCGCCAGGCGGCCCTCGGTCATAGTCGGCGACAGCGCCGGCATGGTGACCGGAATGGGCATCTAGCGGTACAGCACGGCCTTGGCCGCCGCGACGATGTGTTCGGGTTTCGGCAGCGCCAGCTTTTCCAGATTGGCGGCGTACGGCAGCGGCACGTCCCGGGCGGTGACGCGCGCCGGCGGCGCATCGAGGTCGTCGAACGCGTGCTCGACGACGAGAGCCGAGACTTCGGCGCCGATGCCCGAGCTGCGCCACCCTTCTTCGACCGTCACGATGCGGTTGGTTTTGCAAACCGACGCCAGGATGGTGTCGAGGTCGAGCGGGCGCAACGTGCGCAGGTCGATAACTTCTGCCTCGATACCTTCCTTGGCGAGTTCGTCGGCAGCTGTCAGTGCGTACCCGACCGAGATCGAATGCGCGACGATGGTGACGTGGGTTCCAGCCCGCGCGATGCGCGCCTTGCCGATCGCCACGACATGGTCGCCGATCGGCACCTCGAACGAGCGGCCGTACAGCAGTTCGTTCTCTAGAAAGATGACCGGGTTGGGATCGCGGATCGCCGCCTTGAGCAGCCCCTTGGCGTCCGCCGCCGTATACGGCGACACAACCTTGAGGCCCGGAATTTGCGCGTACCAGGACGAGAAGTCCTGGGAGTGCTGCGCCCCGACGCGGGCCGCCGGACCATTGGGGCCGCGGAACACGATCGGCACCGGCATCTGGCCGCCGGACATGTAAAGAGTCTTCGCCGCCGAGTTGACGATGTGGTCGATCGCCTGCAGGGCGAAGTTGAACGTCATGAACTCGACGATCGGCTTCAGGCCGGCATACGCCGCGCCGACGCCCAATCCGGCAAAGCCGTACTCGGTGATCGGCGTATCGACGACGCGCTTGGGTCCGAACTCGGCGAGCAACCCCTGGCTGACCTTGTACGCGCCCTCGTACTGCGCGACCTCTTCGCCGATCAGGAACACGTCCGGATCGCGGCGCATCTCTTCAGCCATAGCGTCGCGCAGCGCTTCGCGCACCGTCTGCATCACCATCCCGCCGGTGGCGGGCTTCCAGCCCGACGCGCCGCTCGCAGTGGGCTCGACCGACGCGGCCTTCGGCGTCGTCGGTTCCTTGATCGGAACCGGCTTCTGCGCCGTTGGTGCCTGGACAGGCTTCGATGTCAGCGCCGGACCCTTGAGCGGCGCCTTGTCGAGGGCCTCCTTGCCCTCGCCGTCGTTGAGCAGCAGGGCGATGA
Organism: Rhizobium sp. Q54; assembly: GCA_945889645.1. Classification (GTDB taxonomy): domain Bacteria; phylum Pseudomonadota; class Alphaproteobacteria; order UBA2966; family CAIVPW01; genus CAIVPW01. The sequence goes on along the minus strand of CAMDCA010000027.1, from coordinate 2,828 downwards.
CCTCATTCACCGCGATGTCGTTGCTGCCCTCGGGCACCACGACCTTGCCGAGCACTCCCTCATCGGCGGACTCAAGTTCCATGGTCGCCTTGTCGGTCTCGATCTCGGCGATGACGTCACCGGCCGCGATCGAATCTCCCACCGACTTGCGCCAGCGCGCGATGCGGCCGTGGGTCATGGTGGGCGACAGCGCCGGCATACGAACGGCGGTCGGCATCTATGCGACCAAAACGTCGGTGTAGAGTTGGGCCGGATCCGGCTCGGGGCTCGCCTGCGCGAACTCGGCCGCCTCGGCGATGCGATCCTTGGTCTCGCGGTCGATGATCTTGAGCGTCGCCTCCTCGATGCCGGCCCGCATCATTCGTTCGCGTAGGTGATCGATCGGATCGCGCTCGGCCTTCATTTTGTCGACCTCTTCGCGCGTACGGTACTTGGCCGGATCGGACATCGAGTGGCCGCGGTAGCGGTAGGTCATCATCTCCAGGATCATCGGCCCGGTATCGCGGGCGTGGGCAACGGCCTGGTCCGCCGCCGCCTTCACCGTCAGCACGTCCATGCCATCGACCTGCATGCCCGGGATGCCGAAGCTTTCGCCGCGCTTGGACAGCTGTGTCTGCGCCGACGAGCGCGCGACCGAGGTGCCCATTGCGTACTGGTTGTTCTCGATGACGAACAGGATCGGCAGCTTCCACAGCTGCGCCATATTGAACGACTCGGCGACCTGGCCCTGGTTGGCGGCACCGTCGCCGAAGTACGCCAGCACGACGTTCTTGGTCTCCCGATAGCGCTGCGCGAACGCCAGGCCGAGACCGAGCGACGACGGCGTGCCGACGATGCCGTGGCCGCCGAAGAAGTTCTTCTCGCGCGAAAACATGTGCATCGAGCCGCCCTTGCCGCGGCTGTAGCCACCGACACGTCCCGTGAGCTCGGCCATCACGCCTTTCGGGTCCATGCCGATCGCCAGCATGTGGCCGTGGTCGCGGTAGCTGGTGATGACCATGTCGTCGGGAGTGATGGCGGCTTGCAGTCCGACGACCACTGCCTCTTGGCCGATGTACAGGTGGCAGAAGCCACCGATGAGGCCCATGCCATAGAGCTGGCCGGCCCTCTCCTCGAAGCGGCGAATGAGGAGCATGTCGCGGTAATAGCGCACCAGCTCGTCGCGGGTGGGTTCGGCGCCTCCGTTCGGAGGCGCAGTGTCCCGGACGCTTTTTGCAGACTTGGTGGCCATGCGGGCCCGCATCATACCGCCATCCGAGGTGGAAATCCCTGTGCCTAGACCGGCGGCGCGGCGGACGGTCGCGGCCAAGCCGCAACGATATTGCCCGGAGCGGCAGCGACCCGAAAGAAAACGAGCCTATCGGCCCAGGATGATTATTTCGTCAGGCTGGGCGAGGCCGAGGACGGCCCGAGCGCGCTCGTCCAAGAGATCGCGGTCCAGGGTCTCTTCGCGCAGCAGCCCAACCCGCTTCTCCAGGGTGGCGATGCGGCTGGCATTGATCGCCTGCCGCTTCTCCAGCGACTCGAGCTGGCCCGACAGGCGGAACCATCCTTCGATGCCGCGCTCGCCATGGACGGCGTGGTAGCCGAAATACGCGATGACCGCCGCTCCGAGCAACGTTGCCAGCGCAGTCCGCGATCGCTGTTGCAGGGCAACAAGGCTGGCCATCCAGGCAGCGAATCACGCGGGGGCCGCCTGGTCAAGCAGTGACGGTCCTCGCGAGGAGCGAAGCGACGAAGCAATCCAGGCTGACCGGGCTGTGGCGATACCACCCGCCGCGGTCTAGATTGCCTCCATGCGACTGACCGAAAAAATCCGCATCCACGGTGCATGGTTGTTCCGCTGGCGCGGCACCGTTCCGCTGTTGCTGTTGCCCGTCGTGCTGTTGGCGCTGCCTGCTAGCTCGCAGGTGGACAAGATCATCGGCGAGCGTGCCGACCACCTCCTGTTCTTTGTCTGCCTCGCGGTGTCGTACGTCGGCCTGGCGGTGCGCTGGTTCACGGTCGGCTTCGTTCCGGCTGGAACCTCCGGGCGCAACACCAACGAGCAGCGCGCGCATGAGTTGAACACCAGCGGTGTCTACTCGGTGGTGCGCAATCCGCTCTACGTCGGCAACTTCCTCGCCCTGCTCGGCGTCATCCTGTCGCTCAAGGTGTGGTGGCTGGTGGCGATCTTCGTGCTCGCCTACGCCCTCTACATCGAGCGCGTCGTGGCGGCCGAAGAAGACTTCCTGTCGCGCCGCTTCGGCCGTACCTACGACGAGTGGGCCGCGCCCACACCGGCCTTTCTGCCGCGCCTGCGGTCGTGGCAACCCCCCGCCGCCAAGTTTTCCCTGGTCACCGTGCTGCGCCGCGAGTACGCCGGCGTCATGGCCGTGGCGCTGGCGTTCTGTGTCCCGGAATTCGTGCTCGACGTGGTGGTGAAAGGCGAACCGCTCTGCACCTGGGCGACCGACGACGCCGCACCGCTGATCGTCTTCGCCGCGTCCGCCGTCGCGTATGTCGCGCTGCGCTTCCTCAAGCGGCATACGCGCCTGCTGCAGGTCGCCGGGCGGTAGGTCTGGATTGCTTCGCTCCGCTGGCAACGACGTCAGTGCGAGTAGGGAGCGACGAAGCAATCCAGGGCAGCGGGCGCGACCTAGAGCACTTTGAGATCGGGTTGAATCGCGGGGGATTCATGTGAGGGCGCAGGTTTGATTCAAGATGCTGGCTGGGAGATGGAGGCCAGCATGAATGCCGAAACCTTACTCTGGTGATTTGCGCGGACGAGTGATCGCGGTCGTGGAGGCGGAGGCGTTGTCGTGCCGAGAGGCGGCGCGCCGGTACCG
>CAMDCA010000026.1 GCA_945889645.1 Rhizobium sp. Q54 | reverse complement strand
CAGGTCGCTCGGATAACGAAGGCCGCGACGCACGGCGGCAGCGCGGTGTTCAGGCTTCCACATCGGGCACCCCATGGCTTCGACTCGGGTGCCCGACAATGAATCACAACCGATTCCCCAGACTCAACATCTTCTTGGATCGGCTCTGATGGTGGTCTCGGCGCAGCTCGAGCACTCCGGGTTCTACGCCGCATGCGCTCGCCGCATCGTCGCGGCGCGCATCGGTGCGAGGGGCCTCTTGGCGCTCACCATCGCCGTCGCCAGCGGGATTTCGGCGGTGTTGGTCAACGACATCGTTGTGTTCGCCATGACTCCCCTTCTGGCGACGGGCCTCGGCGGCAGGGGGCTGGATCCACGTCCATTCCTTCTTGGCCTTGCCGCTGCTAGCAATGCCGGCTCTGCCGCGACGGTGATCGGCAATCCACAGAACATCCTGATCGCCCAAGTCGGCCACCTCGACTTCTGGTCGTTCTTCGCCGTCTGCGCTGTCCCGGCGATCGTCGCTCTCGGCGTCGCGTATGTGGTTATCGCGCGTCAATGGCGCGAAGAACTGGTCACCGTGCGTTCTGTCACGGTCCGGGTCGGAACAAACGAAGTGTTAGACTGCCAGCAGATCGCAAAAGGCGTCGTCGCTGCACTGGCCGTGATCGTTTGGTTCAGCCTCGGCCTGCCGCGGGAGGTTGGCGCAATCGCCGTGGCCGCGTTGCTCCTAGCGAGCCGCAAGGTGGCGAGCCGAACGATCCTGTCAGCGGTCGATTGGCAATTGCTGGTGTTGTTCGCCTGCCTGTTCGTCGTGACCGCCGCGGTCGCACAAAGCGGGGCAGTGGCCGCACTGCTCGATTGGTTGGCGCAGCGCGGTTTGTGGCCGGATCGGCTCGCGGCGCTGTTGCCGCTCGCGCTCGTGCTGAGCAACACGATCGGCAACGTTCCAACGGTCGTGTTGATCACCACGTTCTGGACCGATGCAGCACCAGGAGCCCTGATCGCGCTGGCGCTGTTGTCGACTCTGGCCGGCAACCTGCTGATCGTTGGCAGTATCGCCAACCTGATCGTCGCCGAGCGCGCCGCGACGGTGGGCGTGATCCTCGGCTTCCGCGACTTTGCGCGGGCCGGTGTTCCGATCACGCTGGTGACGATGGTTTTCGCCGCTCTATGGCTGGTGGCGACTGGTCAGATCGGCTTCTAGAAACGGCCGCCGACCATGCTCTGGTAAGTGCGGGCCAGCGCGCAGAACTGCACCACCGTCAGCTCTTCGCCGCGCGCCGTCGGGTTGACCGCCGCCGTTGCCAACATCTGGTCCGCATCGACGTTGAGGGTACGCAAGCTCTGGCGCAGCATCTTGCGGCGCTGGCCGAAGGCGGACGCGACCACCTTTTCGAGCAGTTCGCGGCGTGCTGGTGCCTGGGGTTCGGCGCGCGGCACCAACTGAACGACCGACGACGTGACCTTCGGCGCCGGCACGAACGAGCCCGGCTGCACGTCGAATAGCCGCTGCACATCGCACACCCACTGCGTCATCACCGATAGGCGGCTGTAGTCGGGTGTCGACGGAGTTGCGACGAGGCGGAGCGCCACTTCCTTTTGGAACATCAGCGTCAGCGATGCGAAGCGCTTGATGTCCTTGAGCCACTTAAGCAGCAAGGGCGTCGAGATGTTGTACGGCAAGTTGGCGACGATCTTGGTGCCGGGCGAGGCATACTGCGCCTCGTTCACGACCATAGCGTCGGCGTTGAGGATGCGCATGCGCCCGGGAAATGCCTTGGACAGTTCCTCCAGCGCGGCGATGCAGCGTCCATCGTTCTCCACCACCACCAGCTTGCGGGCGCCGGCACTCAACAGTGAGCGGGTGAGGCCGCCCGGTCCGGGGCCGACCTCGTAGACCGGCGCGCTGACCACGTCGCCTGCGGCCGCGGCGATGCGGTCGGTGATGTTGGTGTCAAACAGGAAGTGCTGGCCGAGCGCGCGCTGCGGCGTGAGGCCGTGGCGAGCAACGATGTCCTTAAGGGACGGGAGGTCAGGCAACATGGCGTGCCAGCGTTGGGCCGCGGCGGCGCCGTGCGAACTCTGCGGCCGCAATGATCGCCGCGATCAGGCTCTCCGGCCGCGCCTGGCCGCGCCCGGCGAGGTCGAAGGCGACGCCGTGGTCCGGCGACGTGCGCACGAAAGGCAGTCCTAAGGTCACGTTGATGCCTTCCCAGAATCCAAGCGCCTTGAGCGGAATTAGCGCTTGGTCGTGATACATGCAGATGGCCGCGTCGTAGCGCGCGCGCGCCTCGTCATGGAACATGCCATCGGGGGCGAGTGGGCCCAGGACCTCGATGCCGCTGGCGCGCAGGCGCGCGACTGCCGGCGCGATGATGCGCTGTTCCTCGTCGCCAATCGAGCCTTCTTCTCCGGCGTGCGGATTGAGCCCGGCGACGGCCAACCGCGGGCGCTCGATCCCAAAGTCCTGCCGCAGCGCACGGGCGCAAATCTCGCCGTTGGCGACGATCTCGTCCGCGCTCAGGGTCATCACGGCCTGTAGCAAGGAGACGTGTACGGTGACCGGCACCACTCGCAGGATGGGGCAAGCAAGCATCATCACAGGGCGAACGCCGGGGCCCGCCAGGCGCGCGAGGTACTCCGTATGGCCGGGCGCAGTGAAGCCAGCCGCGTACAGCGAGTGCTTGTGGATCGGATTGGTGACGACCGCTGCCGCCTCGCCTCTTTGCACCAGGGCGACGGCGCGGTCGATCGCGGCGATCACCGCCGCCGCGTTAGCCGGATCGGGCTTCCCCAGCACGACCGGTGCCTTGAGTGCGATTGGCAGTACCGGTAGCGCGCGGGCGAACGCCGACACGGCGTCCGCCGGGGACGCAATGGCGCGTACCGGCACGTCGAGTCCGATTGCCTGCGCCAGGCTCTGCAGCCGATCGGGATCGTCGAGCACGAAGAACGGTGGGAGGTTTTTTGTGCTCCGAGCACGCCAAGCCATCAGCGTGAGTTCACCGGCGATCCCCGCGGGCTCGCCCATGGTCAGAGCAAGAGGTAGCATCAGCGTGCTCGGATATCGATGGTCGCGGCGCGGCGCAGGTCGCGCATGTAGCGCCGTTCGAGTTGAACCAGACGTTGCTGCCCGAGCGTCTGCGCAATTTCGTCCCGCGTCGGCAGGGCGGTCGCGGGCGCTTCGCGCGCGCAGATCATGAACACGTGCACTGCCACGTCGGAGCGCAGGGGCTCCGACGCGCGACCGACCTCGAGCGCGCCAACCGGATCGCGAAAGCGTTCCGGCAAGTCGCCGAGCTTGACGCGGCCCAGGTCGCCCGACTGCGGATTGCCCACCTCCTTAATCATGGAGTCCATTTGGTCGCAGCCGCGTACCGCCACGGCGATCGACTGGGCGCGCGCCTGCGCGCGCTGAAGATCGGCGGCCGGCGCATTCGCCGCGACCGGCAGCGCAATCTGTTTCAAGTGCACGGTGACTTCGCGCGGGTCGGCCTGTCCGATGACGCGGCGATCACGGAGTTGCAGCAGGTAGTACCCGCTGTTGGCGGAGACCGGATCCGAGATGGCGCCGACCTGCATCGCGCGCACGATCGGGGCGAGTTCCGGGGCAAGCTGCTCTTCCATCACCCAGCCGACGTTGCCCGCATCGAATGCCGACGGGCCGCGCGAGAATTGGCGCGCAACCGCGCCGAACGAGGCGCCGCCGCGAATGTCGTTGGCCAGGCGCAGCGCCTGCGTGCGCAGGTCGGTGTCGCGCTGATTCACCTCTGTGGGCAGGAATATCTCCGACAGCAGGTAGCGGTACTTGCCGGAACTCTGCGCCACGCGCGCCATCTCAGCATCGATTTCCGGGTCGGGCACGGTGACTTGCGGCAACAGGTGCGTGCTGACGACGCGGTTCCACGCCAACTCGGCCGTCATCTGTCGCGTGATGGACGCTTCGGGCAAACCTTGATCGACCAGGAATTTGACGAACCCTCCCGGCGGAATGTTGTTGCGCGTCTCGAGGAGGCGCCGGGCGTCCCCTAGGCTGGCGGGCGTCACCGTGATGTTGAGGCGCCTTGCCTCCTGCATCTGCAGCGACTCGTCGATCAGCGTGCGCAACATTTGGGAGCGGAGGCTGGCGCGCGTATCCGGGGTGTCGCGCAGCCCGGCGGTCGAAATCGCCACCGTGACCCGTTGGTCGAGATCGAGCAGCGTCACGATCTGGTCGTTGACGACGGCCGCGATGCCTTGGGTCTGGGCGCCGGCGGGCGCGGTCAGGATCAGGGCCGCGAGGCCCAGGAGAACTGCGGCGAGAACGCGCCGCGCTTGGTTCGTCGGTTTCAGAGTTGCCTCCACGGTCAGGCCAGGCGGCCTCCCCAGGGGACAGCCTACCCCAAGTGGCGGAGATTTAGGCGCAGGGAGATGGAGGTCGAGCGGGGTACGTCGCGATCCTCGGTCAGGCGCCGCACCATTTCCAGGCTCACCTTCATGCAATCGCACTCGTAGACCAACCCAAAGCCAGCCAGGCGCAGGCCGCCGTCGTCGCGCAGGTCGTGGGTCGAGCGCGCCGTAACGCTCCAGCCACGGCGGATCTGGAACTGCCCACCCAGGCTCAACTCTTCGCGCTGCCCGAATTCGTCGGTTTCCAGATCCTCGGTTAGGTAGACGTAGCCGGCCGAAAGGCGCGCCGCTTCGGGGCCTACCGCTAGGTCGACCTCGTTGCGGCGCAGCGAGAACGAGTCCCGGTCCATGCGGAACCGCTGCTGCAGGTCGATGTCGCCCCATTGGACATTGATGCGTCCCACGTAGTCCGACGGGCTCTTCTCCAGGCCGCTGCCGGGAGGAAACGTGTCGTCACGCGCGCGCACGGTCTGCCCGATCATGGCGTAGGCGGAATTGGTGGCCGAGTACGTCCCGAGCTTGATGCCGTAATTGATGCGTGGTCCGCCTTCCCAACGGTCGCGGCCGGGAAAGCGCGTCGGGCTAAACAGGTTGGTGTCGTCGAACTGGAACGACAGCGAGTCCTCATTGGGAATGAGCCTCGGGTTGCCGCCGTATGGTGCCAGGATGACCGACGCGATCGGCTCGACCAGGAAGTCGTAGCGGCTGCCGCCGCGGACCAACGGGTAGCGCCAGTCGATCGCCACGCGCGGCAGGAGGCGCGCCTTAAGACCGTCGACGACGAGTGTCGCGGGATCGCCCAGGCTGCGCTGTCCGTCGATGGCGTAGGCATCTGCACGCAGGCGAGCGCTCAACTGATACACGTCGCCGCGCGGCGACGTGTAGGGCAGGCGCCACGACGCACCGGTGCTGATGCGCATGGTGTCGGCCCCGTCCGAGCGCCGGATGGCCAGAGCGTTCGCGTCGAGGGATGCGTATTGGCCGAGCCGCCCTGGGGGCCCGTACAGCACGTAGTCGATCACTGGCAGCACCAGCGGGGTACGGCCCGGATCGTCGTCGGCGCGCAGGCCTTGGAAGGCCCACGCGTTCACCGACGCATAGTTGCGGTCATCGATCCCCTCTACGAAGGCGTTGGTGACGAGGGTGTCCTCATCGGAGATCTCATAGCGACGCAGGTAGGTGTCGTCGGTCGCCCGCGCTCCAGCAAACCCCCAGCGGAAGACGTCGTCGATCTTCCACTGTCCATTTGCCTCGACGTGACCGCGCGTGTCGCGTCCGTCGGTCAGCTCCAGGCCGTCGCGCGCTCGCGGCTGCGTGACGCTGCCGCGCGTCTCGACGCTGCCCTTCGGCGTCGCTTGGCGGTACTCGCCCTTGAGCACCGGCCCTTCGCGGGTGGTAAACATCGGCGCAATGGTCGCGTCGCGATCCGGCGCGATGTTGATGTAGTAGGGGACCTCAAGCGTGGCACCGAGCTGGTTGTTGGTGCCGTAAGTCGGCGCCAAGATGCCGCTCAGGCGCTTCACGGTTGGATCGGCGTGCGAGAAGTACGGTGTGTACAGCACCGGCACGCCGAACAGTTCCAGCCGCGCGTGCTCGTAGTAGACCTTGCGCGCGTCCTTATCGTGAACGATGCGCGCCGCCTTGACCTGCCACGCCGGTGGGTTGGGATCGCCGGCGCAGGTTGCGCACGCGGTGAAGATCGCGTTCAGCATCTCCGTCCGAGTGCCGTCGGCCCGCGTCGCCTCGGTCGCCGCAAATCGACTTTGATCCGCAAGAAGGACGCGTAGACCGGAAACAAAGCCGTTGCGGAACTGGTCGGTCAGTTCGACCTCGTCGGCAAACACGACTTCGCCGTCCGGCTGCACGAGCGCAACATTGCCGACCGCGCGCACGCGATCCTTGGCCGGATCCCAGATGACCTGATCGGCCAGCAGGGTCTGGGTCTCGGTGGCGAGTTCGACCTTGCCGCTCGCGGTCACGACGCCGGTCGCCTGGTCATGGGTGATGGTATCGGCCGAGATCAACACCAGTCCGTTGGCAACAAGCTGGGCTACCGCCGGCAACGCTAACGCAAAGACAAGTCCAAGCCCGGCCGCAACGAGGCGAACCCAGCGACGCAACCCCCCCAGCCTCATGTCGCCTAGCCGTCCTCGAGATGAAAAAGCGTAGCTGCGCCGAGCAGCGTCGATACCCCCGCTGGAATCCAGGCCGCCATGACGGCGGGAACGCTGCCCGCCAGGCCCAGTGCCAGCACGACGTCGCTGACCACGTAGAGGACCAGTCCGACGAACACGCCGCTGACGATTAGGAGCCCGGTGTAACCCTGTCGGGTCAGGCGCAAGGAAAAGGTCGCCGCGATCAGCACCATCGCCAGCAACAGAAGCGGCGACGACAACAGCGTGTGCCAGTGCAGGCGATGATTGAGGGCGGAGAACCCGGCCTCGCGCAGCGTGTCGATGAACGGCGGCAGCTGCCAGAATGACAGGGTCTCCGGCGGGGCAAAGCTGTTCTGGATCTGAGCAAGGGTCAGCGTCGTCGGAACGACATAGCGGTCGAAGTGTTGCGGCGCGCGATCCGGACCGGACAGCAGCACGTCGCGCAAGTCCCACTGGCCGTTCTGCAGCACCGCGGTCGCCGCATCGATACGGCCGGCAAAGCGGTCGGTGCCTTCATAGAAGAAAATGGTGACGTCGCGCAGCTCTTCGCCTTGCAAGCCGACGTGCTCCGAGTGGATGACGGACTGGCCGCTAGGCCCGGTCTGCCGCAACCACAGTCCGTTCTGCGACACCGCGAGCGCGCTGGTTTCGCCGCGGAAGTAGCGTCCCTCCAGCTGCTCGAAGCGGGACGCTGCAGCCGACACGAACGGGTCGAACACGGTGATGGACAGCACACCCAGGCCGAACGCGAGCGCCAGTGCCGGGGTGATGAATTGCCACACCGAGACGCCAGCACCGCGCGCCACGACCAACTGCTGGCTGCGCGTCAGCCAGTAGAACGCCAGCATGGATCCGAACAGCGCGGCGATCGGCAGGACTTGCTGGACCAGCAACGGAAGGCGCAGCAGTGCCATTTCCACGACGAGGAAGAAGCTGACCTCTTCGCGGTTGGCGGCGCGGCGCAACAGCTCGGCGAGCTCGAACAGAAAGACGATCGACGCTAGGACGCCGAGCACAATGCCGAGGCCGATGAGGAACTGACGGCCGAAGTAGATCGACAGAATGTAGGACGGTCGCACTACGCTGCCGTGAGCCAGGCCAAGCGTGGCCACGGAATTGCCGGCCACCGTCGTACGCGGAGGATGACAATTCCGGCCGCCATCGCCGCCACGGGCGCGAGATAGAGGAGGGGCGTCAGGTGCGGCACGCGCACGATCAGCGAGTGCAGTCCGAGCCCTAGGGCCTCAAACAGGATCGAGGCTGCTGCGGCTCCGACAATGCGCGCCCATTCGCCGCGCCGGTTGAACTCGCCCGACAGCACCGCGCCGACCGCGAGTGCCGCCAGCACCAGCGTGTAGAGCGGCATCACCAGGCGATTGTGTCCTTCGGCGCGCAGCTCGTTGGCATAGGCGACGTCGTCCTTGGACGTGCCGGGCCACAGCAGGGTGGATAGGTATCGCTCCGCCGGTTCACGCCAACGCGTCGCCGGTGGCTCGCCGAGGATGTCGAGGTCGAGCGCGTAGCGCTCGAAATACAGGAGCGACAGTTGGTTCCGGCCCGCTTCCAATTCCTGGCGATTGCCTTCGAACAGGACGAAGCGCGGCTTGCCGTTCTCGCCCGCCAGCAACACGCCCTGTTCCGCCATCAGGGTGACCGGTCGGGCCGGGTCGCGGCGGTCGTGGACCAGGATGCCGCGCAACTCGCCGTTCGGACCGCGCTCGCGGATGAACGCCGTCACGCCCTTGCCGATGGCGTTGAAAGCGCCGTCTTGCAGCAGCACCGCGGCCTGGTTCGAGCGGATGACGAACTGCAGGTCCTTGAAGGTGCGGAACCCGAGCGGCATCAGGTAGAGCGACAGCACGTAGCAGACGAGGGTCGCCATGCCCGCCAGCGCGAGGGCAGGCCCTGCGAGGGAGTTCTGGCTGATTCCGGCCGCCCGCATCACAACGATCTCGCTGTCGTACGTCAGGCGGTGATAGGTGTAGAGAATCGCCGAGAACAGGGCGATCGGCATGATTAACAGCAGGAACCCAGGCGTCAGCAACAGCAGCAGATTGAGGAAGCGGAACGCGGACAGTCCGCGGTTGATGATCATGTCGATGAACGACAGGCTCTGGGTCAGCCACACGACCGCCAGCAGCGCCACCGTGATGAAGGCGAGCGGTCCGACGAGCTGGCGCAGGACGTACCGGGTGACGTGGTTCACCGCGCCAGTATAGCCGCGCCCTTGGCCAAAGGAATCCGCCGCGTGAGCCCATCGTGCGCATTGCCATAATCGGCGCCAGCGGCAAGACCGGCCGCTACCTCTTGTCGCGGCTATGCCGGGACGGCGACTCGGTCGTGGCCATTTCGCGCAGCCGGGAGCGGCTGGCATCGCTCGATGCCTGTGCCGAGGCGCGCCAGGCCGATCTTTTGGACCCGGCAACAATCAATCCGGCGCTGGCCGACGCGGATTGCATCGTCAGCCTCGCGCACGCGCGCTTCACCGAACCGCTACTTGCCGCAGTGCCGCCACGCTGCCGCTGGGTCGTCCTGACCGGTTCGGTACGGCGGTCGACTGTGTTGCCCGACCCCGGTGCCGATGGCGTCCGGCAAGGTGAGGCGGCGTTCACCGCGTGGCGCGCGCTTGGGGGACGTGGCGTGATGCTGCACCCGTCTATGATTTTCGGCGCACGCGAGGATCGCAACATCGGGCGTCTGGTGCGCCTGTTGTGGCGCTGGCCGCGCTTCCTGCCGGTCGTCGTCCCGCTGCCCGACGGCGGACGCCACACCGTGCAGCCCGTGTACTTCGAAGACTTCGTTGACGCGCTGGTGGCGGCGATCCGCAATGCGCCGGACGTCCCGCCGGCGGTAGAGGTCGTTGGACCGGCGCCGATGCCGTATCGCGATGTGGTTCAGCAAACGGCGGCGGCCGTTGGCCGCCGGGCTTGGATTCTGCCGGTTCCGCTGTTCGTGCTCACGGGCGCACTCACCCTGTTGGTCGGCCTCGGACTGCGGCTACCGTTTGATGTCGCCGAGCTGCGCCGCGGCACCGAGAGCAAGCGCTTCGACGTCGAGCCGATGCGCACACACTTGGGCGTGAGCCCACGGCCCTTCGCTGACGGCGTGCGGGAAAAGGTTGCGCGCGGCTGGTTCTAGTTCGGCGCCGCGACGGCTAAGATGGGTACAACACAAGGTCTGCAAGGAGCGTCCATGAAGGTCTCGTTCGGCACCGCGGCGATCCCGGCTCAAGGCGCGTTGGCGCTCGGCGTCGGCAAAGGTGGTAAGCTTGGCCCGTTGGGTGCCAGCCTGGACAAGAAGATCAAAGGCGCTCTCAAGCGCGCCGTCAACGCGTCCGAGCGCTTCGAGGGCGACAAGGGCCAGACGCTCGAAGTCCTCGCGCCTGCTGGCACGCGCCTGTCGCGCATCGTGCTGGTCGGTCTCGGCAACCTCGACGAGTTCGATGCGCGCGCCGCCGAGAATCTCGGCGGCTCGATCGCCAAACGAATTTCTGCTACCGGCGACACCAAGGCGGCCATCGCGCTCGATGCTCCGAAGGCCAACAAGATCGAAGAGGCCGACGCCGCGGCGCGGATCGCTTTCGGCGCGCGTCTCGGCAGCTATCGCTTCGATCGCTATCGCACCACCGAGAAGGCGGACAAGAAACCGAGCCTCAAGCAGCTGACGGTGCTCACCGCCAACACCGCGGCAACGCAGAAAAAGTTCGTGGCGCTCGACCGGCTGGCTGACAGCGTGATGCTGGCGCGCGACCTGGTCACCGAGCCGCCGAACGTCGTTTTCCCGCGTTCGCTCGCCGACCGCGCCTCCGAACTCGCCTCCCTCGGCGTCAAGGTCGAGGTGCTGGGCCGCGCCAAGCTGGAGAAGCTCGGCATGGGCTCACTGCTTGGCGTTGCCCAGGGCAGCAGCCAGGAGCCGTTCGTCGTCGTGATGCAGTGGAACGGCGCCGCCAATGGCGCCGCGCCCATCGCCTTCATCGGCAAGGGCGTGACATTCGATTCCGGCGGCCTGTCGCTCAAGACCGCGGCGGGCATGGAGGAGATGAAGTTCGACATGGCCGGCTCGGCGGCGGTGATCGGCGCCCTGCGCGCACTCGCGGCGCGCAAGGCTAAGGTCAACGCGGTCGGCGTGGTCGGCCTGGTGGAGAACATGCCGTCCGCCAACGCGCAGCGTCCGGGCGACGTGGTGACGTCGATGTCGGGACAGACGATCGAGGTGCTGAACACCGACGCCGAGGGCCGTCTCGTCCTCGCCGACGTCCTCTGGTACGCCAAGGAGCGCTTCAAGCCCAAGGCGATGATCAATCTCGCCACCCTTACCGGCGCCATCATCGTCGCGCTCGGTCACAACCAGGCGGGCTTGTTTTCCAACAACGATGAACTGGCCGCCAACCTGACGTCGGCCGGCGACTCGGAAGGCGAGAAGCTGTGGCGCATGCCGATGGGCGATGACTACGACAAGGACATCGACTCGGAGATCGCCGACATGAAGAACATCGGCGGCAAGGGCGGTGGCAGCATCATCGGCGCGCAGTTCTTGAAGCGCTTCGTCGGCGAGACGCCGTGGGCGCATCTCGACATCGCCGGTATGGCATGGGTCTACAAAGACAACCCGACGGTACCCAAGGGCGCCACCGGCTTCGGCGTGCGCCTGCTCAATCGCTTGGTCGCGGACAAGTTCGAGGACAAGTGAGCGAAGTTTCCTTCTACCACCTGCAGCGCGTCGGTCTTGAACGCGCGCTGCCCAAGCTCCTCGAGAAGGCACTCGAACGCGGGCTGCGTGTCGTTGTGCGGGCGGGATCGGACGAACGGGTCGAGGCGCTGAATTCCGCTTTGTGGACCTACGACCAGGATTCGTTCCTGCCGCACGGCGCCAAGGCGGACGGGTTCGCCGCCGAGCAGCCCATCTACCTCACCGCGGACGCCGTCGAAAATCCGAACAGCGCTCGCATGCTGGTGCTGGTCGATGGCATGACCGCGTACGACGTCGGCGCGTTCGAGCGGGTGCTTGACCTGTTCGATGGCAACGACGCCGAAGCCGTCGAAGCGGCGCGCGGCCGCTGGCGCGCGCTGCAATCCGGCGGGCACGCGTTGACCTACTGGCAGCAGACCGATTCCGGCGGCTGGGAAAAGAAGGCGTAGCGCATGACCGCCGGGGCTCTGCGATGAGGCCGGCGGTATGGATCACCGTTGTTGTGCTCGGCATCGGTGTCGCCGGGCTTGCGTGGTGGGCCATCAGCCTGCCGCGCGCCGCCGCTCCCAGCCAGGTTGCGCAAGCGCAGATTCGGGCCGCCGCCGGGGTTCGCCCGAAAGGAACGGCGACCCAACTCAATGTGGCGACCACGACGAACGCAGGGGCGGCTCTCGGCAACCCGGATGGTCTGTGCACCGCGCTGGCGCTGGCCGGTCTTCCGCCGCTCGTGCCGTGGCGTCCCAGCCTGGCGAATCCCTCGATCAATGAGTGCTACTCGGCCGATGTGCCGATTGGCACAGGCGTGCCGCCGAGCAGCATTTCCTACTCGGCCCACTCGCGCTCGCCCGGCCGAGTCGAGGGTTTGGAACTCGTGGTTCGGGTCGGCCACGCGTCGGCGATGCCCGAAGCCATCGATCGGCTCAGCCGCGCCGCGATCCAGCTTCTGGGCGTGCTCGGGACCCGCGCCCCAGACACGCTAGGCCGCGACATCGCGGCCCGGCGGGCGGCGGAATACGACCTCGGCCTTGCCCGCCTGGAGCTGCAGCTCAGCGAGGGGTCACCAAGGACATGCACCTGCTAGTGATCGTCCCCTAGGGCCGCGTTCCCTTGCCGGGGGCCCGGGGCGCCGTTATAAGCCGCCCGCCGACCCCGTACGCAGGAGACTCCGATGGCGCGCGAGCGCACCCTTTCGATCCTCAAGCCCGATGCCACCGCGCGCAACCTTACCGGCGCCATCAACCAGCGCTATGAGGCTGCGGGTCTACGCATCATCGCCCAGCGCCGCACGCGCCTGACGCGTGCCCAGGCCGAAGGCTTCTACGCCGAGCACAAGGCGCGCCCGTTCTTCGACTCGCTGTGCACCTTCATGACCTCGGGTCCGGTGTTGCTGCAGGTTCTGGAAGGCGAGAACGCCATCGCCAAGCACCGCGAAGTCATGGGCGCCACCAACCCAGCCAACGCCGCGCCGGGCACGGTGCGCAAGGACTTCGCCGAAAGCGTCGAGCGCAACTCGGCGCACGGCTCCGACTCGCCCGCCTCCGCCGCGCGCGAAGTCTCTTACTTCTTTGCCGAGATCGAGCTCGTCGGCTGAGGATTGATCAGCGGCGCCGCTGCCGCGGCGGCGCCGTCGACCTCCACGCGCACGCCCTTGATGCGCACGCGACCTTCGGCGATCCAGCGCACCGCCAGTGGATAGCATTGGTGCTCGGCGCCTAGTACGCGTGCCCCCAGGCTCTCTGCCGTGTCGGACGGATCCACCGGCACCGCGGCCTGGACGATGATCGGGCCGGCGTCCATTTCGGCATTGACGAAATGCACCGAGCAGCCGGTGAAGCGCACGCCGGAGGCGAGTACGTTCTCGTGGACGTGCAGGCCAGGGAACGCCGGCAGCAGCGACGGGTGGATGTTGATCAGTCGCCCGGCGAACGCCTCAACGAAGGCCGGCGACAAAAGGCGCATGAACCCGGCCAGGCAGACGAGGTCGGCACCCGCCGCGACCAGCCGCGCGCGCATCGCTTCGTCGAACGCTTCGCGCGATGGGAACGTCTTGTGCTCGACAACGGCGGTGGCGATGCCCGCCTTGGCGGCGCGCTCCAGGGCGGCCGCGCCAGCGACATTCGACAGCACCAGCACGATCCGCGCTGGATAGTCGGGTGCCGCGCACGCATCGATCAGCGCCTGCAGGGTCGATCCGCGGCCCGAGACGAGAACCCCCAGGTTCAGGCGGCTGGGCAGCCGAGTGGATGGGTTGCTGGCTTTCCCGCTCATCCAGTATGCTACCCGACGGAGCGTTCACCATACTTCATCCCCTTGGCGATGCAATGCTGGCCGCACCGCGCAGCGCGCACCTTTGGCGCTTTGCCGCAGGCGTTCGGCTCGCTGTAGTCCTTCTCGTCGTGTGGGTGCTGGCGGCTGTGTCGCCGGCGCGGGCGCAGCAGGATGTCTTCACGGTGGAAGGCATCCGCGTCGATGCGACCGCCACCGACGCCAACCAGGCCCGCGAGGTCGCGCTCGCCAACGGCAGCGCCGAGGCCTTCCGCAGGCTTGTCGAGCGCATCGTGCCGCGCGACCAAGTCGCGCGCGTCCCGACGCCGCGCGCCGCGGATCTCCAGGGCATGGTGTTCAGCCTGCAGATCGAGAACGAACGCACCTCGCCGACGCGGTACCTCGCCACGCTCAAGGTCAACTTCCGGCGCGACGCCATTCGCGCGCTGCTGCAGCGCTCGCAGGTCGCGTTCGCCGAGACTGCGACGCGTCCCGTGCTGGTGGTGCCCGTCTACAATTCGGCGGGATCGGTGTTGTTGTGGGACGAGCCCAATCCGTGGCGCCAGTCGTGGGGCATCGTGCACGAGCGCAACAGCCTCTCGCCGATGGTGCTGGCCAACGGCGACCTCACTGACGTGGGTCTGATCAGCGCCACCCAGGCCGCCAACGGCGACCGCAGCCGCCTCGCGGCGCTAGCGGCGCGCTACGGCGTCGAGGACGTCCTGGTAGCCCAGGCCAACCTCCGCTTCGAGATCGGCTCGCGCATCCCGTCCATCGACGTCGTACTGCGTCGCTTCGGTCCCTCGGGCGAGGGCACGACCATCGAGGGCTATCGCGGCGATCCGCAGGAGCCCGTGCAGGCCCTGCTGGCGCGTGCGGTCGAGACCATCGTCGGCGGCATCGAGGAGCGCTGGAAGCGCGACCACCTATTGGTGTTCGGCAACGAGGCGGTTCTGTCGGCTTCCGTGCCGCTCGCTGGCCTCAGCGACTGGGTCGGCGTGCGCCAGCGCCTCGACCGCGCCCCCGAGATCAAGGCCGTCGAGCTGGCCGAGATCTCAACCTCGGTGGCGCAGGTCGTGTTGCGCTATTTCGGCGATCCGGCCCGGCTCGTCACGGCGCTGGCACAGCGCGGCATCATCCTGGCTGAGGCGAACGGGTTCTGGACGCTCAGCGTCCGCCCAGGCGCCCCGCCCCCCTAACGACAGGGTGTCCGGCGTGGGCTATTGGTATCGCTTCGGTCAGGAGGGATCGTGATGCTGCAAGGGTCGCTGCCGACATGAATACCCGCCAACAGGTGCTGTTCTGGCTGATCGGACTGATCGTGTTCGGTCTCGCCGTCTACATGTTGCGGCCGATCCTGCTGCCGTTCGTCGCCGCCATGGCGGTCGCCTACCTGCTCGATCCGGCTGCAGACCGGCTAGAGAAGTGGAACATTTCGCGTAACGCCGCGACCTGGCTCCTGACGGTGTCCTTCTTCGCCACCATCGCTTTTCTGCTGCTGCTGTTGGCGCCGCTCCTTGCCACGCAGTTGATCGGCTTCCTTGATCACTTGCCGGACTATGTCGAGAGCGCACGCAACTGGTTGCGGCCGGTGGTCGCGCGCGCCATCGAGCGCCTGCCGGTGCTCGGCGACCCTGCGACGTTGTGGGAGAACACCGCCAACCTCACCCAGGGCTGGGCCTCGTGGGTCGGTGCCGGCGTAGCGGGTTTGTGGAATCGCGGCTTGGCGCTCTTCAACCTGCTGTCGTTGCTGCTGATCACGCCGGTCGTCGCGTTCTACCTGTTGCGCGACTGGCATCGCTTCGTCGCCGTCATCGACTCGCTCCTGCCGCGCCAGCACGCCGATACCATTCGCGAGCAGGCCAGTCGGGTCGACGAGGTGCTCGCCGCCTTCGTGCGCGGCCAGGGCATGGTCGCGCTCGCCGACGGGATCGTCTACGCTACCGGCCTGTCGCTGGTGGGGCTGGAGTTTGGCTTGGTCATCGGCCTGGCGGCCGGCCTGCTGTCGTTTGTTCCCTACCTCGGCGCGTTGCTCGGCGCGTTCACCGCGCTGATGGTTGCCTTGTTGCAGTGGGGCCTCGATCCGGTGCGCATCGGCCTGGTCATTGCCGTCTTCGTCGCCGGCCAGTTGCTCGAAAACGCCGTGTGGCAACCGCGCCTGCTGGGCAGCCGCGTCGGCCTGCACCCCGTGTGGGTGATCTTCGGCGTCCTCGCCGGCGGTGCCCTGTTCGGCTTCGTTGGTGTCCTGCTCGCGGTGCCGGTTGCGGCCGCGCTCGGTGTGCTGATCCGGTTCGCCATCGATCGCTATCGCGGCAGCGGCATCTACCTCGGTCCGAGATCCGTTTGAGCGCGAAGGGCGTCCGCCAACTCACCCTGGATTTCGGTCACCGCCGCGCGCTGGGGCGTGACGACTTCCTCGTCTCCCAGGCGAATGAAGAGGCGGTGCGCTGGATCGACCGCTGGCCGGACTGGCCGCCGCCGGGCATCGTTCTGGTCGGTCCGCCGGGCAGCGGCAAGACACACCTCGCGCATGTTTGGCAGCACGCCAGCGGCGCGGAGGTAGCGAATCTGAAAGATGCGGCGCCGCCGATGGTTTCGGCCATTGTCGAGGACGCGGAGTCGGCGCCCGAGCGGGCGCTGCTGACGTTGTTCAACACGGCGCGCGCCGCCGGTGCCTGGCTGTTGTTCACAGCCGCCAAGTCACCCGCGCAGTGGGCGACTCGCTTGCCGGATCTGCGGTCGCGCCTCGCCACCCTCCCGGTGGTGTCGATCGCGCCGCCCGATGATGCTCTGCTCGCCGCCGTGGTGATGAAGCACTTCGCCGACCGGCAGCTTGAGGTCGGCCCCGACGTATTGGCCTACCTCGTGGCACGGCTGGAGCGTTCCTTCGAAGCCGCCCGCCGGGCCGCTCAACTGCTCGATGAGGCCGCGCTGGCCCGCCACAAGCCCCTGACGGTGCCCCTCGTGCGCGAGGTTCTGGCCGGCCTTGATTCCGCTTAGACGCGCATCAAATCTTCGACAAGCACACCAAATCTTGCCGCCACGCGTGCCTGCCAGGGCGTTCCTGTGCTTTCATGCGCGGCGCGGGGGGTAGGGGTATGAAGGCACGCGTTCGCTGGATCGAGAATCGCCTATTCATGGGCGAGTCGGGCACCGGGCATACGGTTGTCCTCGGTACGACTGCAGGGCCGGACGGGCTAAAGCTCGCGCCCAGCGCGCTTGAGTTGATGTTGATCGGCGCGGGCGGATGTACGGCCTGGGACGTCGTTGACATCCTCGAAAAGGGCCGTCAGGCGGTGGACGATTGTGTCGTCGAACTCGACGCCGATCGGGCCGAGACCGAGCCCAAGGTTTTCACCCGTATCCACATTCACTTTACGGTGTCAGGTCGTAACCTCGATCGCACCAAGGTCGAGCGCGCGATCCAGTTGTCGGCCGACAAGTATTGCTCGGCGACAGCGATGCTGGCCAAGACCGCCAAGATCACCCACGACTTCGAGGTCGTGGAATCCGGCGAGGCCCTCGTCGCGTCCTAACGCGTCCTACTTCGTGGCGTTGAACAGCAGGAACCCGGCTCGCTCGCCGGTCTTGCGCACGTCGAGCGCGATCCAGCGTCCGCCTTGCACGATGTACTGTACTTCCACGGCATCCCCAGGTTGGATGTCAGCCAAGCGCGTCGTCGTGCTGTTGCCCACCGTGTAGGTCTCGGCGCCGAGCGCTAGCGTGTGTTGCCGCACATCGACGCTTCGCACAAAGCCTTCGGTGTAGCCGGCCGGTTGAATCTGCGCGGCGGCGGGCAAAGCAAGCAGCGTTGCTCCGGCAAGGGTAGACGATCGGATGAACCTCTTCATTCGGTTACCTTGCTACGGCGCCTCGCTGGCCTCGCGCGTACTACCTCAGCGGCGCCTACCTTGCCGCTGCCCTCATCCCTTGGGCCAATTGAGTCCGGAGCCTAGCGCGCAGGCGAGCAGCACGGCTGCCGCGCTAAGCGCCGACCGCATCTTTCGGCCCGACCATGTCTTTCGGGCGATGGAACAGGGTGAGAGTGCCCATGCCTGGCACGATGTCGGCCCACCGCGACGCCTCGAACTCGAGGCGGGCAAGAGCGCCCGGCGGGAATCCTTCGGCCATGGCGGCGAGCTTCTCCAGATCGCCGCCGCCCGCGAGCGCGAGCGACAGGTCGGCGATGGTGGGATTGTGTCCCACCACCGTCACAGTGGTGTCGTGATTCGCCGCCGCCTGCACGATGGCGAGGAGCTGTTTCGCGTCCGCATCGTACACGCGCGGGTCGAGCGTCGCCTCGAGTCCGGGGAACGCCCGCGCCACGTTCTCATAGGTCTCGACCGTGCGCCGGGACGTCGAACATACAATGTGACCAAGGCTCTGCCCGTGCGCCTTGAGCATCGTCCCCAGCTGGGTCGCGGCGGCCGCTCCGTCCTTGGTCAGAGGACGCCCGTGATCGTTGGAGCCTCCGGCCGGCTGGCTCGCCTTGGCATGGCGAAGCAGGTACAATGTCCGCACTTTTCCGGGCCCTCGCTGCGTTCGGGCGGTGTCGCGTCCCCTGTCTACCACAGGCCACCGTGGGCGGGCGCGCGACAGAGTTGCGAGGGGCTTTTGGTACGGGGCAGGAAAGGACGCTTATGACCACCGCAGAGGAGCAGGGGGCCCGAATTGAGAGCCCTGCCCCCCGGGACGCAGGTCTCGGTTTGGCGCGGCGAGATGTGCCGCAGATCCCCGCAACGTCCCCGGAACGGTTCTTGAACCGCGAGCTTTCGTGGCTTGCCTTCAACGAACGCGTGCTCGAAGAAGCTGGCAACCATCGCCATCCGCTCCTGGAGCGGCTGCGCTTCCTATCGATTTCGGCGACCAACCTCGACGAGTTCTACACCGTGCGCGTCGCCGGGCTGTTTGGCCAGGTGAAGGCGGGGGTCAAGCAGACCTCCGACGACGGCATCACGCCCGCCCAGCAGCTCGAGCGCATCAACCAGCGCGCCGGTGCGCTGATGGCGGAGCAGCAGCGCACCTGGGGCATCCTGCGCGGGCTCCTGCGCGACGCCGGTATCAGTGTGCTGGACGAGTCTGAGCTCACGGCCCCCGATCGCGACTGGCTGGAGAGCTATTTCCTCGAGCACGTCTTCCCGCTGCTGACGCCGATCGCCGCCGATCCGGCGCATCCATTCCCGTTCCTGCCCAACCTCGGTTTCGCGCTGGTGCTGCAATTGCGGCGCCGGCAGGACAGCCAGGCGCTGACGGCGATCTTGCCGCTGCCCGGTCAGGTGCGCCGCTTCGTGCGCTTGCCGGGCGAAGCGATTCGATTCCTGTCGCTGGAGAACCTCGTCGAGCAGTTCCTGGAGCGTCTGTTCTCCGGCTACGACATGGTCGGGCGCGGCCTGTTCCGCATCCTGCGTGACTCGGATATCGAAGTCGAAGAAGAAGCCGAAGACCTCGTCCGCTACTTCGAGCTCGCCATCAAGCGCCGCCGGCGCGGCAACGTGATCCGCCTCAAGGTCGACGCGGCGATGCCCGCCGATCTGCGCCGCTTCGTCGCCAGAGAACTCGCCGTCGACGAAGTGTCGGTCACGGTTACCGACGGCATTCTCGGTCTGGGCGATACGTCACAGCTCATCATCGACGAGCGTCCCGATCTGCTGTTCGAGCCGTACAACCCGCGCTACCCGGAGCGCGTGAAAGAATCCGGCGGCGATGTCGCGCGCGCCATCCGAGCGAAAGACTTCATCGTCCACCATCCGTACGAGACCTTCCGCACGGTGATCGATTTCATCGTCCAGGCGGCGGCCGATCCCAATGTCGTCGCGATCAAGCAGACGCTGTATCGCATCGGCAAGGACTCGCCGATCGTCGGCGCGCTGATCGAGGCCGCTGAAGCCGGCAAGAGCGTCACCGCGCTGGTCGAACTCAAGGCTCGCTTCGACGAGGCCGCCAACATCAAATGGGCACGCGATCTGGAGCGCGCCGGCGTGCACGTCGTCTACGGCTTCGTCACCCTCAAGACTCACGCCAAGGTGTCGCTGGTCGTGCGGCAGGAAGGCGGGGCGCTGGTGTCCTATGTCCATCTGGGCACCGGCAACTACCATCCGACGACGGCCAAGATTTACACCGACCTCAGCCTGTTCACTTCGGACCCGGCCATCGGCCGCGATGCCGCGCAAGTGTTCAACTACATGACAGGCACGGCGCCGCCACCCAAGCTAGAGAAGCTGGTGATCGCGCCGCGCGACTTGCGCTCCACCATTCTCCGCCTGATCGAAACCGAGATTGGCCACGCCCGCGAAGGGCATGCGGCCGCCATCTGGGCCAAGCTCAACTCACTGGTCGATCCGCAGGTCATCGACGCGCTCTACCGCGCCAGCGGCGCCGGCGTATCCATCGACCTCGTCGTTCGGGGCATCTGTTGCCTGCGTCCGGGCATGCCAGGCATGTCCGAGAACATCCGGGTCAAGAGCATCGTCGGGCGCTTCCTCGAGCACGGCCGGATCGTTTGTTTCGGCGCCGGTCACGGCCTGCCGCATCCCGAGGCCAAGGTGTTCATCTCTTCGGCCGACTGGATGACCCGCAACTTCGACCGCCGGGTCGAGATTCTGACGCCAATCGAGAATCCAACCGTGCACCGCCAGGTGCTGGAGGAGATCATGGGCGCGCTCCTGAAGGACCAGGCGCAATCGTGGATCGAAGATTCGGACGGCAACTACACGCGCGTTCCGGCCGGACCAAACGCATTTGATGCGCACGCCTACTTCATGACCAACCCAAGCCTCTCCGGCCGCGGCAAGGCGCTGCTTCAGGTCAAACCGAGTCCCAAGCTTGTCACTGACAGCCGCTGAAATCGCGCGGCCGAGCCCGCGCCAGCCGGCGTCGGGCGCCGACCGGCGCGTCGCCATCATCGACGTTGGCTCTAACTCCGTCCGTCTGGTGGTGTTCGAGGGATTGGTGCGCGCGCCGCTGTCGATCTTCAACGAAAAGGTGCTGGCGCAGATGGGGCGCGGCCTGCGCGAGTCGGGCCGTCTCAATCCGGAGGGCCGCAAGCGCGCGCTTTCCGCCATCGATCGCTTTGTCGCGCTCTCGGCGTCGCTCGGCGCCGGGTTGCCGGAAATCGTCGCTACGGCCGCCGTGCGCGATGCCGAGGATGGCGCCGACTTCGTCACGACCATCGAGTCGCGCACTGGTCACGCCGTTCGTCTCTTGCGCGGACGGGAGGAAGCGCACCTTTCTGCGCTCGGCGTCGCCGCGGCGATCCCAGACGCCAACGGCATCATGGGCGACCTCGGCGGCGGCAGCCTGGAGTTGATGCTGATCGACAAGGGCAAGCCCGGCGAGGGCCTGACCCTGCCGCTCGGCACGCTGATGCTGGCGGGCGTGGTGCGTGGCCGCGCTTCCGACATCGTGACGTCGGCGCTCGGCCAACATGAGTGGATTTGGAAGCAGACTGAGGGTCGCACGTTTTACGCGGTCGGCGGCGCGTGGCGCTCGTTTGCGCGCCTCGATATGACGCGCAAGAACTACCCGCTGCACATCGTGCACCACTACCGAATGGGTGCGTCGGAGACGATCAAGCTTGCCGAAGCCATCGCCGGCCTGTCGGAGAAATCCGTCCAAGGGCTGCAGGGCATCGACAAGGGTCGCGCTGATACCATGCCGCTGGCCGCGCTGGTGCTCGGCCGCGTGATGCAGTTGTCCGGCGCCTCCTCGGTGGTGTTCTCCGCCAACGGTGTGCGCGAAGGCGTCGTGCACGATCGTCTGCCGCCGCGCGCCCGCAACGGCGATCCGCTGCTCGAAGCCATCACTCGCATGGTCAACCGCGCCGGCCGCGGCGCCACGGTTGGCGAGGAGCTCAAGCGCTGGACCGATCCGTTGTTCGCGGACGAAAAGCCGGATGACGCGCGCATGCGTGCGACCGCCTGCTTGCTGTCAGACATCGCCTGGTCGGTGCATCCCGACTACCGTACGGCGGAGGCGGTTACAAGCATCCTGCATGCGCCGTTCGTCGGCATTGACCACCCGGGCCGCGCCTTCGTTGCCCTGGTCGTCGGTATCCGTTACGGCGATGAGGAAGCGCCCGACCGCATCGAACAGGCGCGCTCGCTCCTCGACGAGCCTGCACAGGATCGCGCCGAGCGCCTGGGCCGCGCGCTGCGCCTCGGCCACACGTTCTGCGGTGGCGCGGCCGGCGTGCTGCCGGCGACGCGCCTGACTCTTGGCAACGACACGATGAAGTTCAGTGTACCGAAGCGCCACGCCGTGCTGCTCGGCGAAAAGGTCGAAAAGCGCTTCGAGTCGCTCGCCAAAGCCTACGGCAAGAAGCCGGACCTCAGCCTCGAAGGTTAGCGCGGCCGCGCGTCCTACGAACCTAGCGCCTTGATCAACGCCTCCGCGATGATCGCCCCTTTGCCCAGATGCGACAGTCCCCTTGCTGAGGGACGCAACGTCTCAAAGTGCACTATGCCGTGGCGTCGGCATGCCGCGGCGGCGTCGCCTCCAAGCGCCACCACGCGTCGACCGACGGCCTCGTGCCGCGTCACCGCGTCAAAGCAAATATCAACAGCTCGCCCGGACAGCTGTCCAGAGGTCGAGCGGTTGATAAGGTGAAAGGCCTGAGTGACGTAGATGTCGGATCGCGACAACCCGGCAAGGCCGAGCGCCACGTCCAACACGCGGTTGAATGCCTTTGAAGGCATGTAGCCGCGCTCGCTCAGGGCTTGGCGCTCACTTGGCAAGAGCCGCGAGATGGAACCCTCGTCGAGCCAATCCTTGGCCACGAGCACTGGTCCATCCGGTGAACTGGAAATGATAGGGCGTAATCCAGTCGCCGTCGAAGCCAACATCCGAGAGAGTCTTGTAGCCTTCCAGGTGCAGGGATCGACGTCTGACGATGAGGTCGCTCCTGGTCAGCACCCCGAGGCTAGCTGGCGGCCTTCACGCGCGGCGCTTCGACCGGGTGATCCAGCGGTACGAGAACGACGCCCTTGCCCTTGCGCGCGGCAATGGCGACCTGGCCAGTGCAGAGGCGTAGCGCGTCCTCGCCGAAGACTTCGTTGCGCCAACCGTGCATGCAGCGCGAACCTTCCGTCTGGCCGGCGGCGATGTCCTCGAGTTCATCGCTCGACGCCACCAGCTGCTGGGCAACGTCGTGGTCCTCGCACTTCATCTTCAGCAGGACCTTGAGCAGCGCCACCATCGGGCCGACGCCCGCCGGCACGCGGCGCATCTTGTCGCGCTTCGGCAGTTCGGTGTCCGGCAGTTCGACCGCGCGCTGCACGGATTCGAGCAACACACCGCCGGAATTGCCGTCGGCGAGACCCTTGGAGATTCCGCGGATGCGGGTGAGCTCGGCGCGGTCGCGCGGCGGGTGGGCGGC
Organism: Rhizobium sp. Q54; assembly: GCA_945889645.1. Classification (GTDB taxonomy): domain Bacteria; phylum Pseudomonadota; class Alphaproteobacteria; order UBA2966; family CAIVPW01; genus CAIVPW01. The sequence continues at coordinate 8,537 of CAMDCA010000026.1, read as the reverse complement.
GACGGCAATCAGCACCTCATCGCGCAGGACGCGGGAGCGGGCCAGATCGCGGACCTGGGCTTCGCGCTCGCGCCATGCCGCGACTTCGCGCAGCACGACCAGGAAGCGCGGATCGGTCGAGCGCACTTTGAGGCGTTCCCACGCCTCGTGCGGCTGCGTCACGTAGGTGGCCGGGTCGGTAACGGCCGCCATTTCTTCTGCCACCCACGCAGTGCGGCCGGTGTCGTCGAGACGCTTCGCCAGCTTCTCGTAGACCGTGCGCAGGTGCACCACGTCGTCGAGCGCGTAGTGCAGCTGCCGGTCTGTGAGGGGACGACGGCGCCAATCGGTGAAGCGCGAATGCTTGTCCAGGCGCGCGCTGGCAAGGCGCGTCACCAATGTCTCGTAGCTGACCGATTCGCCGAAGCCGCACACCATCGCGGCGATCTGGGTGTCGAACACCGGCGTCGGCGGCTTGCCCGACAGGTGCAGGAAGATCTCAATGTCCTGGCGGCCAGCATGGAATACCTTCAGCACGTCCGGCTTCGCCAGCAACTCAACCAGCGGCGTGAGGTCGATTCCAGGCGCCAGCGCGTCGACCGCGAACGCGTCGCCGTCCGGACCCGACACCTGGGCCAAGCAGAGCTGCGGCCAGTACGTCGTTTCGCGGATGAACTCGGTATCCATGGCTACGTAGGGAACGTTCGCCAGCCGCTGGCAAGCTGCCGCCAGCGCCGCGGTTTCGGTTACTAGGGTCATTGCCGCGTGTTCTACACGATTGACCCCGTCGGGGGGTAGACGAACCCGCAAGGGCGCGCGGTCGCCGGTGGCCCGGAGGCCCAGGAAAACGGCCCCGCTCGACCTTGACAATGTCACATCGGACGTGCGCTGTTCCTGGCCGCTTTCGGCCTAAATCCTCGGGGCGCCGCGCCCTCCGCAAGCAGGACCTCAGGCCTCGGCCGCACATCGCAACAGGGACCGCCCGCGCATGGCAATGCACCTCTATCGCACCCACACCTGTGGGGCGCTCCGCAACACGGATGTCGGGCAGGTGGTGCGCCTGTCGGGCTGGGTCCATCGCAAGCGTGACCACGGCAATCTGCTGTTCGTCGATCTTCGCGACCATTACGGCATCACGCAGTGCGTGGTGGAGCAGGGTGAGAAGACCTTTGGCGGCGCCGATGCGGTTCGCGCCGAAAGCGTCGTCTCGATCCTCGGCCGGGTGGTGGCGCGCAGTCCCGAAACCGTGAACGCCAACCTGCCCACCGGCAGCATCGAAGTGCGCATCAGTGCCTTCGACGTCCTCTCGGCCGCCGAGGAGCTGCCGCTCCAGGTGTTCGGCGACCACGACTATCCGGAAGATCTGCGCCTGCGTTACCGCTACCTCGACCTGCGGCGTGAAAAGCTGCACGCCAACATATTGTTGCGCAGCCACGTCATCACCAGCATCCGCCGCCGCATGGTGGATCAGGGCTTCACCGAGTTTCAGACACCGATCCTGACCGCGTCGAGCCCCGAAGGAGCGCGTGACTACCTGGTGCCAAGCCGCCTGCACCCCGGCAAGTTCTATGCGCTGCCGCAAGCGCCACAGCAGTTCAAGCAACTCTATATGGTGGCGGGCTTCGACCGTTACTTCCAGATCGCGCCCTGCTTCCGCGACGAAGACGCGCGTGCCGACCGCTCACCCGGCGAGTTCTACCAGCTCGACGTCGAGATGAGCTTTGTCGAGCAGGACGACGTCTTCAAGGCAATCGAGCCGGTGATGCACGGCGTGTTCGCCGAATTCGCCGAGGGCAAGGCGGTGACGCCGACGCCGTTCCCGCGCATCTCGTATCGCGACTCGATGCTCAAGTACGGCAACGACAAGCCCGACCTGCGCAACCCGATCGTCATCGCCGACGTCACCGAGGCATTCAAGGGCTCGAGCTTCGGCATCTTCGCCCGCGCCATCGAGAACGGCGCCGTCGTACGCGCCATTCCGGCGCCGGGCGCCGCCAAGCAGCCGCGCAGCTTCTTCGACAAGCTCAACGACTGGGCCAAGGAAGAGGGCTGGCCGGGTCTTGGCTACATCGTGTTCGAGGGCGGTGCGCCGGAGGCGCGCTCTTCGAGCGATAGCGCAGATTTGGGGGCCAAAGGCCCAATCGCCAAAAACGTCGATGCCGCGCGTCAAAAGCAGATCTTCGACGCCGCCGGGCTCAAGCCGGGCGACGCGGTGTTCTTCGCCTGCGACAAGCCGCAGAAGGCCACGCAGCTTGCTGGCCTCGCGCGCACGCGTATCTGCAACGAGCTCGGCCTGCTCGAGAAGAACACGTTCAAGTTTTGCTGGATCGTCGACTTCCCGATGTACGAGTTCAACGAGACCGATCAGAAGATCGACTTCTCGCACAACCCGTTCTCGATGCCACAGGGCGGCATGGAAGCGCTGATGACGCAGGATCCGCTGCAGATCCTCGCCTACCAGTACGACATCGTGTGCAACGGTGTGGAGTTGTCCTCAGGCGCGATCCGCAACCACCTGCCCGACGTCATGGTGAAGGCGTTCGAGATCGCCGGCTACGCCCGCAAGGACGTCGAAGAACGCTTCGGCGGCATGTTCTCGGCATTCCACTACGGCGCCCCGCCGCACGGCGGCACGGCGCCCGGCATCGACCGCATCGTCATGCTGCTGGCTGAGGAACCCAACCTACGCGAGGTCGTCGCCTTCCCGATGACCCAGCAGGCCGAAGACCTGCTGATGGGCGCCCCGGCCGAAGTCAGCGAGAAGCAACTGCGCGAAGTGCACATCCGCGTGCAGCTGCCGCCCGACCTCGCCAAGAAGAAGGCCGCGACCTAGCGCGCTAGCACGTGGCCAAAGGAGGCCGTCAAGCCCGGCGCTACCGCGACTTCTCCGGCCGCGGTTCCCAGGAAAACCGCCGCACGGCGACCACCACCGCCACGGTTCCCCAGGCGGCCATGACCGCGACGTGCGGGCCGATGGCGTAGGTCCCGCCCGCGTCGCTCCAGGCGAAGCCACTCCCGTGCAAGGACGGGTTGAACGCCCCCGAAAAAGCGCGGGCGAAGTGCTTGAGCGGGAATAGGTCGGCGAACTGCCCAAGCCACGCGGGTGCCGACGCCGACGGAGGAATGAACACCTCCGAGATGAACGACAGCGGCAGCAGCGTCGCGGAAGTCAGCGCTGGCGTCGTCTTGGCGTTGGGCGAGATCGAGGCAATGACCAGGCCGAGCGCCGCAAAGCACCCGACACCGACCACGAATGTGACCGCGGCCGCGGCGAGGGTATGGGCGTACACCGTCACTCCGTACATCACCACACCCGCGCCGATCATGATGGCGATGGCAAGGAACGCAATCCAGGTGGAGGCGGCCAATCGCGCCGCCATGTAGACGGACGGCGGCAGCGGCGTGCCGCGGATGCGCTTGAGCACTCCGAGCTCGCGTGCGGTGACGACAGAGATCGCCAAGTTCCAGTACGCCGTTGACACCGCGCCATACACCGCGAGGGCCGGAGCATAGAACTGCGCCGCCGTGACGCCGAGCAACCCCATGCGGCCATTGCCGAACAAAGTCGCAAACACCAGCAGCATCAACAGCGGAAAGATCAGGCTGAAGAACGCCTGCAGGGGGGAGCGGAAAAACAGCCGCAGTTCGATGCGCAGCTGAGTCCAGAACAGGCTCGCCAGCGTTGGCGAACCGGTCATGGCGTCGCGTCCTCGCCGACCAGCCGCAGGTAGACATCCTCCAGGCTCGGCGGCACGACGCTAAGACCGTCGAGTTCGATGCCGCGAGCCGTCGCCCACGCCGTGAGGCCATGCAGGGCGGCCGTCGGATTGCCGCACGGGGCCTCGACCCAACCGGTCGGCGCTGCAGCAAAGGGGGGCGGCAATCCTTCCGGCGAAACTCCGGCGGCCAAGTGAAAGCGCACCATCGCACCGGCGCGATGGCGGTCTCCCAGGGTGGTGGGTGTGCCTTCGGCGACGATGCGGCCGCGCGCGATCACCGCGATGCGATCGGCGAGGTGCTGGGCCTCATCCATGTAATGCGTCGTGAGGACGATGGTCTTGCCGAACGTGCGCAGCGCCCGCACCAATTCCCACGCCTGACGCCGCGCCGCCGGGTCGAAGCCGGTGGTGGGCTCGTCGAGGAAGATCAGGTCGGGGTCGCTGACGATTCCCAACGCCAGCTCCAGCCGGCGCATCTGTCCACCCGATAACGTACCGACCCGTGCGCGCGCTTTCTCCTCCAGCCCGACGAGAGCAATGACCTCGGGCGTGGGGCGCGAGCGGGGGTAGAGCGAGGCGTGATAGGCCACCGCCTCGGCGACGCTGAGGTCTTCCTCCAGGCCGCCGTCCTGCAGCACGATGCCGATGCGTTCGCGAAACGGCCGGCCGCCGTGCTCTGGGTCATGCCCCAGCACGGCGACCGTGCCGGATGTCCGCCGCCGGTGGCCTTCGAGGATTTCGACCAGGCTGGTCTTGCCCGCGCCGTTGGGGCCGAGCAGTGCGAATACCTCGCCTTCGGCGATGCGCAGGCTGACGCCCGCAACCGCCGTGTTCTCGCCGTATCGCTTGACGAGGTTCTCGACGACGACCGCGCTCACGGCTCAACTCCCCCCGTAGGGGAGCGTAGCCCGAAAGGGGCGCTGAGGGTGCGGGGACCTCAAAGCGCTCGGAAGTCGCGGGCCGCGTAGCTGACGGCGCCGGCCAACGAACGGGCGTAGTCCACCGTCGCGCTGACGATCTTGCCACACGACTCGCCGAGCCATGTCTCGCTCCATCCCTCGAGCGTACCGGCCCCAACCGCCTTGATGTCGCTGATCGCGAAGCGGGTGACGTCCTGGCACTGACTGAACGACATCATGTCGCGTGTCATCGCGCGCGAGATGTCGGACTCCAGCCGAATGTCGCCACGGAATTCGCCCGGCAGCATGGCGGTGGGCGAGAGCGCGTTCGGTCCGCCGACCTGCACCAGGATGCGGCGGGTGGCGGGTGCACCGCAGCGGTCCACGTTGAGCACCGAGATCCACATGCCGGTGTTGATGGCACCGGGCGAGAACGTCGGCGGCAGGATGACGGCGAAGCGGTTGGCGTCGATGATCTTGATCTGGGCGCAGCGCGCCTTTAGCACCGGCGACTCGACGTTCATCACCGCCGTCTCAAGGAACGTGCGGTAGGTCGGGGAACTCAGCAGCGACGCCAGCTGCTGTTGCTCGGTCGGCACCGCGCCTTGGGCGTGGGCGGTCGAAACAGCAGTGGTCAATCCCAGCCAGAGCAGCAGCCCAGCCGCCACGGTAGTGCGTCGGTTCACAGTGCGGTCTCCCTCGATCCCGGTACAAACAAGTACGGCGCGAGGCGCCCGTCGAGGCACCTCGCGCCGCAACAAGATAGCGCGGAGACGAACGGCCGGCGCGGCCGTTTCCTTCTCTGCGCCGGAAAGGCCTTATGCCTTCAGACTCTCCTTAAGGAACGCAACACTGCGGTCCCAGGCTTGCTTGGCTGCCGCTTCGTTGTAGCGCGCCGCGTTGGTGTCGTTGTTGAAGGCGTGGTTGGCGCCCTCATAGGTGAAGTTCTGCACCTTGGCGCCCGCGGCCTTGAGCGCGTCGATGTAGGCCGGGTAGGGCGCGTTGGTGCCGGTGTCGAGGCCGCCGAGGTGGATCATGATCGGCGACTTGACGTTCGGTGCGTTGGCCGGCATTCCGGCCGGTGCGCCGTAATAGACGACGCCTGCCGACACCGTGGTGCCGGTTGCTGGCGACGTCATGATGTCGTTGACGCGGCCGCCGCCCCAGCAGAAGCCGATGACGCCGACCTTGCCGTTCGAATCCGGACGCGCTGCGGCGACCTTGGCGATGTTCTGGACTTCAGCGACCGCCTTGGGGGCTTGGACCTGGCCAAAAATCTGGGCCGCCGCTTCGTCGGTGCCGGGATAGCCGCCCGCCATGCTCAGCAGATCGACGCCGAGGGCGAGGAAGCCTTCCACCGCCATGCGGCGCGTGACGTCCTCGATGTGCGGATTGAGGCCGCGGTTCTCGTGGATGACGATCAGGGTCGGCAGGCGGCCGGTCGCCGTGCGCGACTTCGCCACCAGCGTCTTCACCTTCACGCCGTCGCCGCCGTCGATGTCTTCCTTCACCGCGGTGATGCGCGGGTCATTCGGTTCGACGATGGCTGCCTTGGCGTAGTTGTTCTCCAACAACGGCAATACCGTCGAGGCAGCGATCGTGCCGCCGGCAAGCAGCGTCAGGCGATCGAGGAACACACGGCGCGGCAGCGGCACATGCGTGTACTCCATGAACAGATCGATGTACTTCTGCTCAACCTTGATTGGCTGGGTCATTGCTCGGAACCTCCCTAGAATCGATTTCGCTCGAGCGACCCCACGACCGCCCGGCATGGCCGAACGGTAGCCGGAGACGGTCCCCTCGGCGATCACAAGTTTGGTAGGTTTGGCCCACGATCCACAAGTCTATCGGTGGGCAATCCGCGAAGGCACATTTGGCCGTATTGTTGCGTAGCCGCAAGGCAAGTCAGTTCGGGAGGGAGCATTCATGACACGACGAATGAAGGGTGAACCACATCCGCTTGAGGGAGCGGAACCTGCCGCGGCGAACGGCCTGCTGCATCGCCGCATGTTCCTACGCGGTGGCGCCCTATTCACGGGCGCAACGGCGCTCGGTGGACTTGCATCGATCGTCCCGGCCTCTGCCGCGACGCTGCCGGAATGGCGCACAACGCCCGGCCGTCCGTTCATCGGCTACGGCTACCCGTCCGCCTTCGAGGAGCCGGTGAAGCGGCTGGTGACCGCGCGCGCCGCTGACTATCCGACTCCGGGCACCGGCTCGTCGCGTACGCCGCTGCATCTGCTCGAAGGCATCATCACTCCGAGCGGCCTGCACTTCGAGCGCAGCCACAGCGGCGTCCCCGATATCGATCCGACCCGCCACCAGCTGGTGATCCACGGACTGGTGCGCCAGCCGTTGATTTTCGATCTCGATGCATTGGCGCGCTACCCGACGGTGTCGCGCATCCATTTCATTGAGTGCGCCGGCAACAGCGGCGGCGGCTGGGGTCTCAACCCGCCGGCGGGCGCGGTCGCCACCATGCACGGACTGCTGTCGTGCTCCGACTGGGCCGGCGTTCCGTTGTCCTACCTTCTCGACGAGGCGGGCATTGATCCCAAGGCCAAGTGGATCCTGGCCGAGGGCGGCGACGCCGCCGGCATGAGCCGCAGCGTGCCGCTATCCAAGTGCCTCGATGACGCCATGGTCGCGCTGTACCAGAACGGCGAGCGCATCCGGCCCGAGCAGGGCTACCCCATGCGCCTGTTGCTGCCCGGTTGGGAAGGCAACATGAACGTCAAGTGGCTGAGCCGCATCAAGCTGACCGAGGGTCCGACCCACACTAAGGACGAGACCTCGAAGTATTCGGAGCTGATGCCCGACGGGAAGGCAATGCAGTTCACGTTCCCAATGGAGGTGAAGTCCACCATCACGCGTCCGTGCGAGACACTGAACATGCGCGGACCCGGGTACTACGAGATCACCGGATTCGCCTGGTCGGGCAACGGCAAGATCAAGCGCGTCGATGTCTCCGCCGATGGCGGCAAGACCTGGGCCGAGGCCGCGTTGGCCGATCCGGTCGTCACCAAGGCGCTGACTCGCTTCCGTCTTGGCTGGCAGTGGGACGGTCGCGAATCGATCCTGCAGAGCCGCGCGGTGGACGACACCGGCGCAGTGCAGCCGACGCGCGAGTCCTTGGTCGCCGAGAAGGGCGTTAAGAACGCCTACCACTACAACGGCATCACGAGTTGGGAGGTCCGCGAAAGCGGCCTGGTGAAGAATGTCTGGGCATAAGGTTGTGCTGGGCGGCGTCGCCGTCGCAGCGTTGCTGGCAGCCGGGACCGCGCTTGCGGTCGATCCGCCAAAGATGGGCCGACCCGCGCCGGCCGATCTCGTCAAGCTGATGGACATCAGCATCCCGCCCGACGGCACCGGATTGCCGGAAGGGCAGGCGACGGCCAAGCAGGGGCAGACGGTGTTCATGGAGCGCTGCGCGGCCTGCCACGGCGAGCGCGGCGAGGGCAAGACCAACGACCGCCTCGCCGGCGGCAAGGGCACCCTCACCGAAGAAGTGACGGTCAAGACGGTGGGTAGCTACTGGCCGTGGGCCACGACGCTGTTCGACTACATCCGCCGCGCGATGCCGTACAACACGCCGTTGTCCCTCAAGGACGAGGAAGTTTACGGCACGGTCGCCTACGTGCTGTTCCTCAACGGTATCGTCGGTGAGAACGATCCGATCAACGCGCAGACGTTGCCGAAGGTGCAGATGCCGAACCGCGACGGCTTCATCAATGCATGGAAGGAGCCCGCGGTCGCAACGCGCTGAGCTGCTGATCGCAAACGACGTTCGGTCTAAGAGCCGATCCAAGAAGTTGAGATTGAGCGGCAAGGGATTGGCCTGGTCAGGCGCCGGAGCATGATGCGGATCATGGCGAGGCGAACGAAGGCGACGACGGTTCTGGCGTAGCGCTCGAAGTCGCGGGCGAGGCGGCGGTTGCGG
>CAMDCA010000025.1 GCA_945889645.1 Rhizobium sp. Q54 | reverse complement strand
GGGACTCGCGCTTCCAAGTCAACGTAGCTGAACAGCCCACCGCTCCGCCCGTCTGACCCCCGCATCGGCACCCCCTCTGAGCACGTCGCCTCCAAGAGAGAATCACTCCGGCGGGTAAGCCGCCACCGACTTCTTCAACAGCCTGCTAGGGGTCACGGCTTAGTCCCGCTTTGGCCAGGGCCGCCAGGTAGGTGGCCCAAACTTCCTCGCGGCCATCGCCCAGCTCGCGCAGGTAGGCCCACGTATACAGGCCGGTGTCGTGCAGATCATCGAAGCGGATGCGGATGGCATAGTGGCCGATCGCCTCCAGGCCGATGATGCCGACGTGGCGGCGCCCGGCGACGATCTTCTTCTGGTCGTGACCGTGCCCGCGCACCTCGGCCGATGGACTCTCGACCCGCAGCAACTCGGCCGGCAGAGTGAAGCGCGCGCCGTCGGCGAACGCGACCTCGACCGCCTTCTCGGCGCGCTTCAGCTTCACCTCGGTGGCGCGGACACGCTCCGCGGTCGCCGCGGTGACGAGTCCGAGACGCGGGCTCATCGCGTCGCTGTGCCGGACGGCGCACCGTCGAGATTGCGCGCTTCATCCACCAGCATGATGGGAATGCCGTCGCGAATCGGATAGGCGAGGCGCGCTTGCTCGCTGATCAGTTCTTGCGCCGCAGCGTCATAGCGCAGCGGACCTTTGGTCAACGGGCAGACAAGAATCTCGAGCAAGCGCGGATCGATGCCGGCGTTGGTCACGGGCGCGGATCCTATTGCAGGCGGGTCGAGTGAGCGACGTTCGACGCAGCGTCGAGGTCAAGCAGCGTGGTGAGCACACGGGCGCGCGTTTCCAGCGTCGGTGCCTCAAGTAGGGCCTGCTTCTCCGGCGGCTCGAACGGGCACATCATGGCGAGCAGGTTGACTAGCGCCGACGCCGGCAGGTGCTGCAACGCTTCCCAGTTGGTGTCGTACGAGTGCGTGGTGAAGTACGAACGCAGCGACGCGAGCAGCGCGGCGTCGTCGATGGCGTCGGTCGGGTCCTCGACCAGATCGGCGGCGAAGCGTTCCCACGTCACCATGGCCCGGCGATAGCCGCGCACTTGCGGCAGCTCGCCGACGATGACAAAGCGGCTGATGCCGGTGAGCGTGATAAAGCGGCGGCCGTCCGGCGCCTGGGTGTGGGCGGTGATGCGTCCGGCGCAGCCGATCTCGAACAGCGCCGGTGTTGCAACGTCGCTGCCGGGCGTGCCGATCGACGGCGTGACCCGCGGCTGCACCATGCCGATCAAGTGGTCGCTGTTCATCGCGTCATCAACCATGGCGAGGTAGCGCGGCTCGAAGATGTGCAGCGGCAGGCTGCCGCGCGGCAACAGGAGCGCACCGGGCAGCGGAAACAGCGGCACCGTGAGTACCGTGCGCAATTCCGTCGCACCGAAGTCTTGAGTTGGGTCCGCGGCCGTTTGCATGATGCGCATGGAGCGCCGACCGCGCCTTAGGCGAACAGGATCGAGGACAGGCGGCGGCGGCCGTACATCGTCACCTCGTCCTTGGGCCCGAAGGCATCGAACAGGGTGAGCAGTTGCTTGCGCGCCGCGTCTTCGTTCCAACCGCGGTTGCGCTGGATGATGGTGAGCAAATGATCGACCGCGTCTTCGCGCCGGCCGGCGGCGGCGAGGGCCACCGCAAGGTCGTAGCGCGCCTGATGATCAGTGGCGTCGGCGGCGACCTTGGCTTCGAGCGACTGGATCTCGTTCGGTGCCTTGGCCTGGGCCTTCAGCTTGATGGCGGCATCGACCGCGCGCACGGCGGGGTCGGTGTGCTTGTCGGGGGGTACCAGCGCGAGGGTCTGCAGCGCGCGCTCGTCGTCGCCGCTGTTGACGTAGACTTGAGCGAGGCCGGCGAGGGCGGCAACGTTGCCGGGATCGAGTCGGATCAGCTCGCCGTACAGCTCACCCGCCGCCTGGAGGTCGCCGGACTCCCGCGCCGCCAAGGCGGCCGCAAGAATTTCTTCGACCGGGCTGGCGCCGGATTCGCCGGCGAGGCCATCGACGAACGCCTTGACCTGGCTTTCCGGCAATGCGCCAACAAAGCCGTCAATCGGCTGGCCGTCCTTGAAGGCGTACACCGCGGGAATGGACTGCACGCGCAGCTGACGCGAAAGCTCGGGGTTCTCATCGACGTTGATCTTGACCAAGCGCACGGCGCCGCGGGCGGCGATCACCGCGCGCTCCAGCATCGGGCCGAGGGTCTTGCACGGGCCGCACCACGGCGCCCACAGGTCGATGACGACCGGCACCTGCTTGGAGGCCTCCAACACATCGACCATGAAGGTCGCGTCGGTGCCGTCCTTGATGAGGCCATCGGCCGGCGGGGCAGCGCCCAAGGTCGAGCCAGCGGCGGCGGCCGGGGTCGCGGCGGGCCGCGCACCAGGGGCGGGGGTCGGGCGCGCGGAAAGGTTCAAAAGGTCGGCCATACGGCTCCGAATCGTTGCGAGGCTGCGCCGCGCGGGGTGAACCGCACGCGGACCCTAACATGGGGTCGAGACGGGCCGCCATCAACCGGCCGCCCCGCTGGTTGGCAGAACCCTTGGGCCGGGTGCCCTGCGCCAAAGGCGCGCGGCGTGCAAAGCCATGCCTTGCATTGAGCCTCGCGGCCAGTATGATCCGCCCTTCGGCGCCCACCTAGGCGGGCGCCCTTGGGGCGCGGGAGTAGCTCAGGGGTAGAGCACAACCTTGCCAAGGTTGGGGTCGAGGGTTCGAATCCCTTCTCCCGCTCCAAAATCCCGATTAAGTTCAGATAGTTACAGAGTCAGAGCGCCGAGAGGCGCTTTGGCTTTGCGGCACCGGAACCACCGCGGAACCACGCGGATGCGTTTGGTCCATTGGCTCGCCATGTTCGGGATGTCGTGCCGACACGTACGCGCACGTGCGCGCGTCATCAGGCACGTCACGCGACGGCGCCGCCGGGGACATAAGGTGTTCATGAGAAGCATGAGTTGAGACACCTGTGCCCACGCTATGGCACACGGCCTCGCCATGGGTTTCCATGCGTGGCGCACGGTGTCCCCAAACCATTCCATCCGACGGGGGTGGGTGATGGCAAGTCCCCATGTGTTTGCCCGACCTGTACGCGCGCGCGAGCGCGTCATGGGGTGCGAGCCATGAGCCTGCGACCTGACCGCGCGACAACGCCCAAACGAGATCGCCCGATGTGTTGCGCTCGCCCACGGCGCGGAACGCCATGCCAAGCACCATGAGTCAGGGAGCGAGCCCACTATCGCCCGCGCAATGGCCGTCGCCGCAGCCTGATGGCACTCCAGCGTGGTCATGCTGCATGGGCCTCACGCATGAGGTCGCACGGCCAATCCATCGTGCCATTCCATGGGCCGCCCCGTGGGCGCGCATGAAATTTCTCCTGGCGGCCAATTCTGAAAACGACCCCCCCGTATCCCCAATATGGGGCCCCAAAACGACGGGGTGGGGTGATGGCTCCATAGCGCCTCCTTGCCACGACGGACGCGGTTCTGGCCGGCAGGATGTACGAGCGGGTGGCGGGAAACGTTGGCTCACAAAGGCGCGCGGTACCTTTCCATTCGTTTCGACCGAAACGTGAACCTACTCGGCATGCTCTGCGCGTTATTGCCGCAAGTCGTCCATAAACTCTGACGCAGGGCCTCCCGCAGTCACGATCAACTGATCTCTAGCTCGCGTCACTGCGACGTACAGCAAGTGGCGTTCAGTGGCGTAAACCTCCTCCAGATCGGCTTCATCTGTGATTTCTTCGATCCGCTGTTGCAGCGGAACGATTTGATCGTCGCAGGCCATGACGGCGACCGAACGAAACTCAAGCCCCTTAGCAAGGTGCATGGTGCAGATACAAATGCTGCCCGTAGTCAGGGTCATATGATCATCTAGAACGCGGTAGGCACGCCCAGTTAGTTCAACCGCATGTTTCGCGCGGCCTACCTCATGTTCAGATCGCACGATCACGCCGATCTCATGGGGCTCGACGCCATCAGCGATGCGCGCCTTGATCCACTCGGAAACGGCTTTCTCTTCCGCCTCTTCGTCGCTGAATTCTCTAAGCTCAGGCGCCGGTCCGTTGAATACGGATATCGTCCCTTTACGGATTTCAGTGACGCCATCTACGTCCGCCACTTCGGGGCCAAGCAAGTGATCCGCATGCTGCCTGATCTGGTGTGACGTTCGGTAATTGACTGTGAGCGTCCGTGACCGCCCGCGAATATCAACACCGACAGATTTCCACGAAAACGGAGTCTGAAAGATTCGCTGGCCGAGATCGCCAGCGAAAAAGAGGCTTTCGGACCTACCAGCGCCGATTGCGGCAAGGAATCTCAGCTGCGCAGCTGTGATGTCCTGCGATTCATCGATGACGACGTAATCGAACGGGGAACGGGAACCAGAACCGAATCGATCAGCCAGACGAGTAAACAGACCGGCGTTGGATATCCACCCACTCGCCGAGACCCGCTTGTTGATCTCTTCAAAGATGGCCCACAGGGTCTGTCTTACCTTTTCGGGCAGCCTCGTCTTGCGACCGAGACGTCGAACGTCACGGTACGACTCCCACGAGGACAACTGCCAAGCGTCGATGATCTCCCACCATTCACTGGCAAGAAACGAAACCGAGAACTTGGTCGACGGGGCTGTGCCCGCTACTTCGGCAACAATCTTCGCAAGCCGCTGAGCCGTAAGTAGCTTTGGCGCGCCAAATTGTTGCGTGTACAGACGTATCCCTACGGCGATCAGCGATCCGACTTCCAGTCGCTCCGCAAGGCGAGGTTCGCTACTCACGAGCCTACGCATCCGGTCATGCAACGCATTGGCCAGCGTCTCCGAGAACGTTGCCAGCAAAACTCTGCTCTCGCGCCATTTGCGCGCGAGAAAGACAGCGCGGTGCAAGGCGACAATGGTCTTGCCCGTTCCGGCGGAACCGGACACCCGAGCGGGCCCGGTGTATTCGCGCTCGATGAGTTGGCGCTGTACAGGGTGCAAAAACACCGTCCACTTGTCCCAAGGGTAGTCGAGCGCCTGGCGCAGAGCGTCCACGTCCGTCATGACGCGGAAACGGCGCATGGCATCTGGGTGTTCGAACGGATCAGCACCGGGTTGCGCCGCAGATGCGGGCTTGGGTTTCCCACCTGTCGCAAGTTCCAGCAGAGCTTCAGAAGCCTCGCGGGGCAGGTGGTCGACAATGTCGAGCAGGGAGTCTTCGTTGGCGTCCTTGACCACGGCCAGCCAGTCTGGCGGCACGCCATAACTCAACAGTTCGTCATCTCCGATGCTGGCGAACAGCAAGGGCTTCTGCTGCGCAGGTGCAGGTGGCGCCGGTTCCGGCTCGACGTACTTCGGAACCACCACCTCCTCAATCCGTTCGCGAATTTCCACAAACTGAGCGGCGCCAGTCTTGGGATGCGTTTCCAGCTTCCTTTGCTCAGCCCAGCGGTACGCTTTGTCGTGATGGTCGACGTAGCAGAGAAGCAGGCTAGCGGGCGTCCTGTGCAGGATCAGCCGAATGTCGTCATTGATCCTGATCGAAAGGAAGTTCTTGTCGCGTGGCTTGTCGAGACGATGAAAGTTCAGCCCCGGACTCGCGGGATTCATCTGCAGGTCAAAGGCGGTGCTCTTCACGGACTTCTGCTCGACCGGAGTTAGCCGGGCGAGGCTGTCGGTGAAGGTGTCGGCGATTACGAATTCCATCTCGGCACCAAAATTTCAGGGGTAGTTGGACGTGTGCCAAGTTTCGGGCGGACTCGTGTTCCAGCGCTCCCGCGCGAGTTGATCGAGCCATCCAATCGCATCGGTCAGGTGCCCTTGCCGAGCAACCCATTGCAGCTGGGCAGCCAGGCGAAAGTGTTTCGCGGCATCAGACTCACCCGACGCAGCCAGAATCAGCGGCACCAGAGGACGATCCGACCGCGAGGTCTGATACAGACACAAGAACGCATGGAATTCGGCCCAGCTATTTCCTCCCGGGCTGGACCTGCCCTCGGACTTAAGCTGCGCCATGAAGACGTTGATCTTCTCGTCGTCCGTCACACCTTGAAGACCTTCATCACCTCATCCCCCAGGTGATTGATCACCTTCACCGCGATGTGCCCGTTCTTCGGTTTCTGGAACGGGCGAGATGTGTCGCTGTTCAGCGTGTCCCATACGTCCTTGTTGATCTCGGCCCTCAGGGAGGTCTTCAGAGAGCCGTACGGATCGTTGGCGCCAAGGAAATAGGCGTGGCGGACGAAGAAGCTTTCCTCGTTGTAGTCCGTGTCGATGAACCAGCACGCGATACCGTCGGGGCCATCGCTGCGTACTTCGCCCGATTGCGGGTGGAAGACGTCAACACCGTTGACCTTGACCTGAATCTTGTCGCCACCCGCATCAATTAGCTCGATGTCCGGTTCGCCGAAGATCACGAACAGGTTGCCCTTGCCGGTGTTCTTGAGATCGTCGGACATGTGCAGGTCGGCGTTCATGCGAGCCTTCAGTACGGGCAGCCAACCAAGCTCGCTGAACTCGGTTGTGTGGGCCTCGTAGTTGAATGCGCAAGAGATAAGCACGTCGAAGCCCGCGTCGCCCGCCTCCTTGGCGGCTTCGACCAAATCAACGCGGGTAACCGTGCCGAACTCCGGGCCAATGAAGATCGCCGCACGCCGCATGGGCGTGCCTTCACCTTCACCCTCCTGATACTGCGCTTCAGCACAAACGAAATTGCCCGCCCACGGCGTTGGACCGCTGGTGAAGACGATCCGGTTCTCCTTGTGAGCCTGCTGCACGCCAGCCGTCTTCAGGTTCTCGAGAATCATCTGGGTGAACGACTGGGTGGCGTTGTAAGCCTCGCCAGCCCCAACAACCTTCGGGTCGATCAGTTCATCGTCCGCGCCAACCGTGAGCGTGCGGTGCGGCGAGAGGGATTCCACGGTGAAGGGCCCAGCGACGCGGACCTTCTTCTTGTCGTCGTAGGGCTTGTCGTAGAGGAATTCGAACTCGGCCTTGGCGGCAATGGACTTGTCGATCTCCTGCTGCCTGCCGATGCGGGCCTGCCACCAATCGGCGTGCAGTTTCTTCGCCGCGTCCGGCCACTGGGCATCGGCCTCGCGCGGAATCTCCCATTCGTGCCAGGTCTTCTTGAGCGCGGCGTTCAGCTTCTCGCGCAACGGCTCCAGCTTCGCCTGCCACTGCTCCCAGATTACGTCGATCTCTGCGTTGTTCGAAATGGAACTGAGCATGATGTGCGGCACACGCTCATAGACAAAGCCGTGACGAATATTCCCTCGCACAGGCTGCGAACTCGGCACGGTCCGGGTGACTTCGGCTTCCTTGACTTGGCCATCTCGGGAATCGGCCAGCAAATAGAAGGGGTAGCGCGCTCCCATAACTCGGGCGCGGGCCAGCGCCAACGCGACGCGCGATGTGTCAATCGTAATCCAGCGGCGGCCCCATTGCTCGGCTACAGTAGCGGTTGTGCCGGAACCGCAAGTCGGGTCGAGCACTAGGTCACCGGGATCGGTGGCCATCAGTATGCAACGCTGCACAATTTTGGAGTTTGTTTGAACGACATACACCTTCTCCTCAACGAACCCACCTACACCAGTATCCTGCCAAAGATTGTTCAGTCCCTTGACTGGGTAATCCTTCAAGAGCCGCCGGTAATACAAACCTTTTCCGATTTCCAGGCGGTCTGCCTTATGTAGTCGAACCATGCCGTCCAGCTTTGTCTTCCACTGCGCAGAGCCGGGGAGCTTGAATATTTTTCCGGCGAATTGCGCATCGAAGATGCATGACTTAACTCCTTGGTTCGGACTGGTGAGGTTGTCGATCCGGTATATGTCGCCCAGTTCTGAACGCTTGCGGTAAACAGCATCTGAGCCATCATCGGAAGCCTTATCCGTATGCAAGTCCCGAACTTTCAAAACGTCGAGTCGTCTCGCGTACCACAGAACAAAATCTACCGCTGTTGGGAGATAACCGCTTCCAAGGCCGGCGGTTTTGGCAACGACGATTTCACGGACGAAGCAGTCTTGCCCAAATACCTCATCCATCACCGCTCGGACGCGGTGAACATTCTCATCCCCGATCTGCACGAAGATGGAGCCGGACTCGGTGAGGAGATCGCGGGCGACGGTGAGCCGGTCCCGCAGGTAGGTGAGGTAGCTGTGGATGCCGTCGCGCCAGGTGTCGCGGAAGGCTTTCACCTGCTCGGGCTCGCGGGTGATGTGGTCGGGCTTGCCGTCCTTCACGTCGCGGCTGGTGGTGGACCACTGGAAGTTGCTGTTGAACTTGATGCCGTAGGGCGGGTCGAAGTAGATGCACTGCACCTTGCCCCGCAGTCCCTCGCGCTCCGCAAGACTCGCCATCACTTGTAGCGAGTCACCCAGGATCATGCGGTTGGTCCAGTTTTGATCGTGCTGGTAGAACTCGGTCCTGTCGGCCCCTTTGGGCATGCCGTTGAAGTCGGCAAATATGTCGGCGGTGACCTGGCCCTGCGCGTGCTCGCCTTCGCGCGCGGTCTTTAGCAGATCATCGATCAGTGCCTTCGGGTGGACCTTTTCCTGGATGTAGATCGGCGGTGCATTGACGATGAGGTCGGTCCAGTCCTGCGTGTCTTTGCCGCGCCAGACAAGTTGCGGGTCGAGGTCTTGGTTGCGGCGCTGGTAGGCTACCTGCACGGACTCCTTTTCAGCCTGCCGCATGACCGATTGGTATTCGGCAGTCGGGATGTTCTTGCGGCTCTCGTCGTCGTGCTTGAACGCTTCAACGAGCTTGGGTTGCCGTTCTTTTGCCATTGCTAGGCCGTCTCCTTGGCCGCGTGCTCGACGACCTCTCTCATCATTTCGTCGAACTTCCCTTCGACCTTGTCTGCGAAGTCAGAGGCCAGGGTGTAGACGTCAGTAAACTCGGCGAACGCCCAGCGGCCATAGGCCCTGAGATTGTTGACGCCCGGCACCCAGTAGACGTCCATCGTTTCCTTCTTGATCGGCGCGTCAGTTCCTCGGTAGCCCTTGATCTCGACAACAAGGTGCAACAGGCCGTTCTCGCCGTGGCCGTCGTCCACCAACACGATGAAGTCCGGCAGATAGCGTCGGGTCTCGGGGCCGTATCGGTAGGGCACCTCGAAACCGAGGCCGGAATTGCGCACGTAGGCCCTCACCCGTGGGTGCTTTTCCGCGACCTTGCAGAACTCGGCTTCCCAATTGCTGTCGAGAATTGCCCAGTTGACGTGGCTGCGATGTGGGGCCGTGGGGTAACGTAAGGGGCTCGAAGTGGTGAAGTTGACCTGCGCGGAGCTCCCCTCTGGGTTATAGGGATCGAGAACCGCTTCGATGGGCCGCTTGCCAACGAACGCCGAGGTGATGGCCGCGACGATCTTGTTGCAGGCCATGTCGGCCAGCATTTTGTACTTCAACTGAGCGGGATAGGTTCCAGACGAGAGCTTGAGGTAGCCCTCGATCCATTGTTTGACCAGTCGCTTGAGTTGCCCGAACAGATACAGTTTCGGGTCGCCGTTGGAGTCGCGGAATTTCGTCAGCAGCAAGTACGAGGTGAGGTCGTAGATCACCTGCGAGGGTCTCACCGCGCCGGTGTGAACCAGATTCAACTCTACGGGCTGGCCAATGATGCCGGCGTTCTCGTTCTTCGTTGGCCCAACCAGCGCCGGAGTCAGTTCCAGTATCGAGTCTGCCGTGAAATGAGCTTCAAGGTTCTCCCTGGGCAGATCGACACGGTAGCCCTGCACGCGCGGGAATCGAATCTCGAGGTGATCCCGCTCTGGTCGAACTGCTTTGACATGAACCGTCTCGCGGGGCGGCTGCGGTTTGGTGATTACCGGCTTGGCCGTGAAGTCAAAGGGGATGCCGAGCACGTCCGCATATTCGACGTTAAAACGCCCGTCTTCGTTCAGGTCGTAGGATTGCCGCCGCAAGGCGCGTCCGATGACCTGCTCGCACAGTAACTGCGTGCCGAACGCACGCACACCCAGTACGTGGGTGACGGTGTTCGCGTCCCAGCCCTCCGTGAGCATGGACACCGACACCACGCAGCGGATGCCCCCGCCAAGTCGCCCCGCCTTACCGACGGTATTCATCGCCTCCCGCAGGAGGCGCGCGTCGTCGAATTCTTTGCCAGCACGGATTTCGTCAGCCAGCGGTCCGCCGCGTTCCAGCACATCGCGTCGAAACTGCTCGATTTCCGGACCCGCGACCTTGCGGAAGCTGTCATCGAGTGCCTCGCCGGATTCAAGCTGTCGGCTGTCAATCAATAGGGTATTGGGGCGTGGCAGCGGATCGCCGTTATCGTCGTAATTTTTAAATAGCGGGAAGCGGCCAGCTTCGTACTCGGTACTGCCGTCGGCGCGCTCTGACTGGCAACCGGCGATGAAGTCGTAGACCAGTTTGGATGCAGCGGTGTTGTTGCATACGACGATGAAGCAGGGCGGCACCGAGATGCCTTCCTTCTCCCAAAGCTCATGGGTCTGTTTGTAGTGTCCGTAGAGTGCTTCAAGCGCCGTCTGTAAGAGGGGGGGGATGTCGGCGATGCTCAGCGCCGCGCCCTTGCCGGGCCTCTTCTTGGGCATCTTGTTGCCGATGTGCTTCCAGAGGTTCCTGAACAGGGGCATCTCCTCGCGGGAGATGCTGTTGTCCGACACCGGAACTCGCGGAAGCTTCACGATGCCACTCTCGATGGCGTCCATCAGCGAGAAGTCGCTCATAGTCCACGGGAACAAGATGCCCTCCCTGTGCCCCGATCCTTGCAGGAAGAAGGGAGTTGCCGAGAGGTCGGCCACGCGCGCTACGCCGAGTTTGCGGTTCACGGCCTCGATGCCAGAAATCCACAGACGCGCGGCCTCGTTGTTCTGTTTGGCGTCCTCCTTGTCATCGGCGGTTAGGGTTGTCGCGGGGGCCTCGGTCTGCGGCTTCTCCCGGTAGCAGTGGTGCGCCTCGTCGTTCAGGACAAAGATGTTCTTCATACCCATAAGTTCAGGCATGACCCGTTGGATCATCTGGCCGTCGCTCTCACGGGTGTCGAGTTCTTCACCATGCCCCTGCAACAGAGCGCGCCCACCCTTGGAGAGATCGAGCCGCTCGCGGTGTTTGAATGCGTGGTAGTTGGTGATGACAATTTTTGCCTTATGAATCTCGTCGATTAGGTCAGAAGGAACGAGTTCACGGCTCCGGAAATAGCTGTCCGGATCGTTTGGCCTGAGCACCCGCAGTCGATCCTTGATCGTGATGCCGGGCGTAATTACGAGGAATCCGCGCGTGAACCGCGTGCTCTGCGGGTGGCGCACCGAATTGATCGTCTGCCAGGCGATGATCATCGCCATCACGGTGGTTTTTCCTGCACCGGTGGCCAGCTTGAGCGCCAACCGCTTCAGTCCAGGATTGGCATCCTCATTCGCCGTCTCCAGTTCGCTAAGAAGCTGCTCGCCAACCTTGCCAAGTTGCGGCGCGACTTCCGTCAGCCAGATGAGCGTCTCCACCGCTTCGACCTGACAGAAGAACGGCCTGATGCTTGCAAACTTGTGGTTGCGCCAGTGGTCGAGGAGGCGCGCCGTTTCCGGCGTGACCTTCCATTGGGCCTGCGGTAGCAGGCGCCATGCGTCCACCTGTCGGCGGACGGCGTTGATGCGCGCAAGCTCGTAGCGGTGCGATTCTGTCGAGATGCCGTCAGCGTCTTCGAGGGGAAGCGCCTGCTGAGCTACGCCTCTAGCCCTCGGAATTGGAATGGTGAATTCGGCCAGACGGCGGCGGGGGCTGATCTGCTGCGTCGGCTGGCCGCGCTTGTCGAGTTCCCAGTGCCGCTCCGGATAGTCGTATGGCGAGTTGAGGATCGGCTTCTCGAAGAATGGATTCTCTTCGTCACTCATTCGAACACGCCTTCTGGCTTGCTCAGTAGAACCTGATACGAGCCTGACGGCGAATACCTGTGATCCTACGGTAGGAAGACATCCTGACAGAGCGCACCACCGTGTGTCGTCAGACGAATTCCGACGGTCGGTCGAGTTCGGGCCGGCCCAATGGGCATTCCGCGCCAGCGACTTACGGCCGCTAAGTGCGCGCAGTCCAGTTCTCGGGGCCTGCTGAAGCAGTGCAGGGCCGCGTTGGCGTTTGTCGCGGCGACGAAGACGTGGTCTGCTATTCGTCCACCGGTAGCAGGCAGGACGGAGCAGATGCGTAAGCCGCGCTTCAACGTCGAACGAACTTCAGCGGGTCTCCAGTTCGTTATTCCTGGAACGGAGAAGCCTGTTCCTGCTCCGCGAATGCGCTACCCAACCGACGGAACGCAGCTTGTGATCCCTGGCGCCGAGCGGATCAGCGCAAAGGTCCTGCTGAATCGAATCCTGCAAAGGCCGATGCGCTCTAGGGTCGCGCAGCGCAGTTTGGCCGGGACCTCTTTGTTCGCATATCAGCGCCCAAAGTGAGCCAGCAGGGGACAGTCGGCGACCGTTGATTCGCGCCGCCAGTGGCCCGCCTCAGATGAAGCCAAACGCCGCGCGTGCCGGCGCGAAGTTGGTTCGGGCGCCGCCCGCACCCAAATGGTGCCACCTTCTCCTCGGGCCGGTACTGGAAGAGCTAGGCGTCTGCGGTTTCTGGTGGCGGACCTTACTGGAGGAGACAATGGAACGGTTAAGGAGCCTGCAGGACCTGCTGTTTCCGGTGGTTGAAAGGCCAATTTTTGCGGAAGGTGGTCAGGGCGCCGCTGCGAGGTCGCTCCCGATTCCAGGCAAGAAGGCCATTGTGAACGCGGCTGCTGATCGCGTGGTGGGCGTCGTTGCCCGAAGCTACCGCGTGGTCACCAACCAGGAGGCGCTCGATCTAGCGCGCCAATGCTGCAGGGCGGCATTCGGCGGCAATCACGAAGGCGAATGGCAGGTGCGATCGGTCGATGCTCCACAGAGCGGGGCACACTGCTATATCGATCTGGTTCACAACTCTGGCGCGTTAGATTTCGAAACCGTCGTCGCTAAGGACCGGCCGGACGCCTACGGCCCATTCATCCGCGTGACAAACAGCTACAACGGTTTGCGCGCTCTCACCTTTGACATCGGCTTCTACCGGAAGGTGTGCGCGAATGGGTTGATGCTCAGACAATCGCAAGTCCAGTTCAAGTTCGCCCACGGGCCAGGCGTGCGGCTCGCGCCGGTCGAATTCGAGCGCGCTGGCGAGCGCTTTACAAAACTGAAGGAAGCCCTTGCGGGTTACCTGAAGGTGTTCCGTGGATTCCTGGTTCCAAACAGACACCTCACTCCGCTGGTTGAGGCGGTGTTGCGTCTGCGCCCGAGGATTAAGCCGAGTCGATCTGAGATGGAAGCATGGGATGGGCTGCACCACCACGTGCAGGGCATTTGCGACAGGTACGAAGGCCAGCTTGGAGAAAATGCATACGCCGCGCTAAATGCGGTCACGGAGTTCGCGTCGGCGCCCCCGTCGAACCGTTTAGTGAATCGCGAGCGTCATGGACTCCAGCGATTGGCCGGCGCCTGGGTCACTGACTTCAGTCGTCGCTGCCAGTCGCCCGGTTTTTCGTTGGACGAGTACATTCCTGAATTGGGTGTAGCCGGCGACGAACCACGGATTGAGGCGGCGCCCGGACGCCCCGCTCATTCGCATGGTTAGCTATCCTCTTCTCCTGGCACCGCGCCCACAGACTACCTTCGGCCGCGCTGAAATTCGCAAGAGGTTCCGTGCATGAGTGGCGAAAGAGAAACCACTGACGAGGCGGGATGGGATCAGCTGCCTGACTGGGCCCGCCGCTGGCCCCTTATGCTGCAACTGATTGTGGACCTGCATCCGAGCGCGCCTGACAAGGCGGCATTCTTGGCGTCGGCCCTACAAGTAGCAGCTGCACTCGACAGCAGCACGCGGGAGCTAGAGTTGGTTCTAAGGAAGGCGGTCAGGAGGGAACTGGAAGACGCAGCGTCTATCGGCAGGATGGCGGGTCGAGTAATGGACAACCGAAGTGTTTTGCGGAGCGCCGGCTATGAGCTGGAGGAATGATCTATTTCATCCCTGTCGTGATCGCCGTCCTGAGCCAGCAGGTAGTCACGGGTCCGAAGCGCCCCCAGAGCGGCGTGCACGCTGCGTGGCGGCCGATTTCAATTCTTCGACGGTGATCCTCCCACCCGGACCGCGAAATCGCCGTAGCGCCTCGCGGCCGTCTAGTACGCAGTGCGATGCGCTGGTGAGCAGAGGCCGGCGATGATTGAAAGAGAAGATTCTTCAATAGTTCAATCTTTCTATCGATGCTCGGCCAGAGAAGCGCATCGCAAAGCCGGACGTACGTCACCTGAAGAATTGAAAGATTGAAGAAACCAAGAGGCTACTCTGGCGGTCTTCAGCGCCTCAACCTCGGCCGACTCGTCGAATGGAACTTCGAGCAAGCAACGGTCCCATCACAGCGCCCGGTAGATGGTCTGCGGCTTCGTTTTTCCCGGAACAACATCGAACGTGATCTGCTCTGATTGGATCAGTGTCTTGATCACATCGTCAATCTCGGTCGCCTTGAGATACTGATTCCTGACTGTTAGCTGGGTCTTGCTGATTCCGTGTTTGCCGGCTTTCCGGATGCACTCGAGAATTGCCTTGGCCCTGCGCTCCGTCTCGTTGTCCGCGACGAATCTTTCTATGCTTCCGACCATGAGGTCGATGCTGCGCTGAACTACGAGACGCGCCCACTCGAAGTCGCCGACGTCGATGATTGGTTGTTCTGGATTGCGCCCGACAGCGCTGATCAATGCGACCTTGATCGTTAGCTCGAACTGCCGCGCGAGAACGGCCGAGAACTTGGTGCCTGCGGCCTCTCGAAGCGTCTGGATGCAAGTGTCATCGAACTCCCCAATCTGCGCTCCGGCGTCGCTCGTGTAGGGCACGACAATCGGCTCGGGCGGCTGCGAGTCGCCGGCAAGAACGTCTGCCACGTTTCCCTCACGGGATGCGATGCGTTTCAGAAGATCGACAAGCTCTCTGGGCGGCGGTCCATTTTCGGCCATGTGTGCCGGCGGATAGCTGTCATCGGTCTCAAACAAGAGAAAGCGCGCCAGCGATCCATCGAAGGCATTGGCAGATGACAATGAGGGCCACAGTGACTGGGGCGTAGTCGTTCCGTAAACGCACACGCAAGGATTGATGATGTCTCGCCGAGGGCGTTCGCGTTGGTCGGCGTACTCAGTCCCGCGGAAGGTTGTGGCGGCCGTCGTGAAGAGTTCGGTCAGCAAGTCCACAATTTCGACAACGTGCTTGGGACTGCGCCTACGATCAGTGATAGCCGATAGGAATTGGCCGAACTCATCCTGCATGAACAGGATTGCTGGTTGTCGCAGAGCGGCAGTCAACAATGCGGCGCCTGAGGCGATCTTGTTGCCGCCGATGTACCTGCTGAGTCCAGCCTCGCGCAGAACACGGTCGATCTCCTCGCGGGCGTGGTTCTTGCCGGCGCCGGAGTCGGCCACCGAGATAGCGTAGAGATTGGTGCGGAGATTCGTCGGGCTGCGGTACTTGCGCCCCATCAGCGCGCCGATGGCGCAGAGCACGGCCCCGACCGCGAGCACGGGCTGCGGCCGGCGCGACGTCTTATTGATGTGGTCGACAAACATGCCAACGGCGCCCTCGATCTTGAAGTAGCCCGCTGGCGCAGGCGGCGTGGGGCGCTCCGCTGGAAGCGCTGGAGCGGGAGCCTCGGTAGTCACGCCGTCGCCGTCGATCTTCTCGACCGCCGGCGCCGGTTTCTCCTGCGCCATCGACTTCATCGCCATAATCGGCAGCGCGTCCAATGTCGGCATGCCTACACGGTCTTTCAGCCATCTGGTTGCCGCTTCGAGGTCGCTGGCGGTCGCCTTCATCACGAGGTCGATCGGCGTCATGTTCTCGCCCAGGCCCCAATCCGTGATGCCTTCGCTGTGGATCGACACGTTCGGCTTTTCGCAGTCGCGCCAGTGCGCGATGACGCGGTAGGTGCCCATCCTGCTCGGCTTGGCGTGCGGGAAAAGCTGCGGCACCCACACGCCGAAGTCGGCCATGGCGCGGTCGTTCACCTCGCGCCAATAGGATCCCTCGGTCACTTGCAGCGCGCGCGGGGCGGGCGAGCCTCGGTCTTCGTCGGTCTGGAACGGCGACAGCGTGCGCGCGATCTGTTCGTGCAGGTCGGCGGGCAGCGTCGGAAGCTCGCCAGCGGTCATGCTTTCGAGCGTCTCTTGCGTGATCCAGCGGTACGGCATGCCGTCGGGGTGGATCGTCGGCGGCAGGACCGTTTGCTTGCCCTGCGCCAGCACCTCGATCACGGACTGCTTGGCGACGATGAACTTCCGCGACTCGAGTGCGTACCCTTGGTAGAACGCGGTGTAGCCCTTCTTGCCGGTTTTGCGCACCGGCGACGGCGGCAGGATCGCCTCAAGCGCGGCGCGCACCGAGTCGCTGCCGTAGTCGAAGTCAATCGCGGTGAGGTTGCTGATCTTGCCGAGCGCGACGCACACGCCAGCGTCGAGCCAGCCGCTCCAAATATCGATCTCGAAGTGCGACGGCATGCGGTCGCAGAATCGGTCCCATTGGTACATCCCGCGCCATTCGCCGCCCTTGAACTCACCGGGGCGCTTTTCGCCGGGGACGATGGGGATGGCGGAGAAGCCGCGCTCGATGAGGCGCTGGCCTACTGCGGCGTAGGGGGGCACCGAAACACCGCTCATGAGGATGCCTTGGTGCGCTTAGCGCTGTGCAGCACGGCGCCGCGTCGGAGTTCGCTGGTGTTGTGGACTGGCGGGCTCGTCATCGATTCGGCCCAGCGATCAAGGGCCTCAAGCGAGTAAAGCGGCACGCGCCCTACCCGGCGAAACTCGGGGCCGCCGCCCACCGAAGCAAGCTTGGCCAGTGTACCAGGCGTGCGTTGGATGCCGTGCCGTTCGAACAGGTAGGTAGCCGCTTCCCTGCGGCGGCGGGGTCGATTTGAGAACTCCATGACGAACCTCCGGCAAACGCATCCAGCCGGAGTATGAAGCGCGCTTCCTATGCTAATTCATAAGGTGGCCTCGGACCTTTTTCTCACTCTGACTCCACCTTAGGCGTTCGCCGCCGCGGAGACCGGCCCGGCAGCGATCCGATCCTTTGCCGAATCGCGTCGTCCGACGGCGCACTAGGCCCAAGCAGAGGGTCCACTACCGCACGAAGGAAGCTAAGGAAGGGTCCGCCAACAACTTCGCCTTCGATCGGATCGAAAGTGAGCGTCGGCCGTTGTTCCCAGATTTCCTTCCAGGCAAGCGCTAGTCGACCAAGGAGGTTGTCGAGCGGACCTTCGCCTGCGCGAATCCGACCGGATGTGATGCCGAACCGTTGCGCAGTCGGCATTTGCGACCATCGCCGTAGATCGCGCAGCCGCGGGACCACATCCGCCAGAGACGCTGCGGCCTCCGTACCTGCGACAATCCACTTCTCGTCAAATGTCGCGTCATCGGCGTGGGCATTGCGCCTCGCCATTCCTCTGGTGCCTTCGCGCCGTGCCCTGCGGCTCAACTCCAAGAAGACTGCGTGAAGGTGCCTTTGCCCGTCGGGATCCAAGATCTGGAGCAATGCTGTTGCATGCCGATCAATCTTGGCAAAAGCATCCGAAACTTCGTGTGGCGTCGGAAGCCGCTCGAGGCTTTGTTCGAATCTCCAGAGTTTGACGGCCGAATCTAGCCGCGCACGCAGCGCTGCCGATCGCGACCCCCAATGGTCTTTCGATGCGCCTGACTCCAGCGGAACACTGGGCCGGGCAGCGCCGGACGGGAGCCGGATGCCAACTGCTTTAACGATACGGTCGATGTCGGCACTCGTGACACATTGTTCTATGCGCCACGAAGGGCGGGCTGTGAGGGAGCGCCCGACGGTCTTCTTGCGCTGGTCTCCGCGAGGGCGACGCGGCTTACGGCCTCGCGAATCCTTCACGTCTGCCATCCCATTTCAACCCGTGCCGCTTCGGAGCGGGACGATTTTCGCTGTCTCGAGTTCCTCACCCTCAAGGGCGGCTAGGATGCGGGCCGACAACCGGTCGGCCGCAACGACCAGCACGGCATCGGGCACATGGGCATAGCGCGCCGTTACGCCCCGCACCTTGTGTCCGAGCAACCCGGCAATCGTGAGTTCGGAGAAGCCCATCTCGGCTGCGGCTGCTGCGAACGAGTGACGGAGTGTGTGGACGGTCACGTCCGCGAGCCCGGCTTTGACGCACAGCCGCTCCAGGACGCGCCGCACCCCCACAAAATGCCCATCGCCCCGATCAGCGGGAAACACCCACTCGCACTCGCTCTTGCGCTCACGGCTACCGAGGTGATCGGCAGCAGCACGGCCGATGGGTCGGAGTTGGGCGCCGGATTTTGTGTCACCGAAGCGAATGCATGACGCGGCGGCATCGAGCCACCCCCAGGGCAACGAGAGGATTTCATTCCGACGACAGCCGGTGAGCAGCAGCGCCTTGATGACCGCAATGCCGGTCGCGTTTTCCGTCTCCGACTCGCGCATCGCCGCGCCGAGCGCGCCAAGCTCATCGCCCGATAGGAACCTGTTTGCTTTCTGATCTGGAAAGCGGCGAACGCCGCGGACGGGATTCTCAGTGATGACCTTGTGACGTCGGGCGAACTCCATGATCGTGCCCAGCATGCCGACAGTGCGAGCCGCGACACCCTTGCCGCCGGTGGTCGCCCCGCCCCGACCCTCGCGCGCCATAGCCGTCTTGCCCGCGGCCACGGACGCCTGAAAACGCTCGACATCCGCGAGGTTGATACCAGCCACAGAGCGGCGACCAAGCAGAGGCTTCACGTGCCGCTCGATGCGGGATTCGTCCATCGCCAAAGTCGAAGGCTTCACTCGACCTTTGGCCTCGGTGACGTACCAGTCGCAGAGCTCGGTGACGGTCATCGCGTTACGGGCGGCGTTCCGGTCGGCCGACGGATCATCTCCGGCCGCCACCGCGGCCAGCGCAGCGGCCGCCCGCCGGCGTGCCTCGTCGGGAGTTAGGGTGTTGATGCGCCCGAGCACGAGCTTGCGCTGGCGGGATTCGGCGTTTCGGTACTTGACCACATAGGCACCCGTGCCGCTCGGCATGAGCCGCACGCCAAAGCCCTTGAGTTCGGAGTCCCAGACGAAAGTCTCGCAGTCGGGCACCGGCTTGAGGGCGTCCATGAAACGCTTGGTTAGCTTCGGCATGACGGTGTAATGGTTCCGGGAAGTCGGCATCGGACCTCGGAACCACCGCGGAACCAGGCCGGAACCAACTCGGGTAAGTTTGAGATAGCGATCACAACCTTGACGTTGGCCCTGTAACCGGCTGTCGTCAAGGACGAGAAAGCGCCATCAAACTGGCGGAACCAGGGGTAAGAAGCCTAGCACAACCTTGCCAAGGTTGGGGTCGAGGGTTCGAATCCCTTCTCCCGCTCCAAAATCCCGCAAGAAGTCAGCGCGTTGGTTGGTGGTGCGAGCGTGCGCCATCGATCATGCGCTCGTTCAGGCGGCAAATAGGTAGCACCGCGACGACCTTGGGTGGTCTACCCGCCGCTCCGTGGCTCGGACCCGGAGTGTCACTATACTGGCGCTCGTTCGGGAATGAATGGCCGCGCGCCTCAGCAGCCCGGCAGCTCGCTTCACTTGGCCGCTTGGGTCGTGAAGTCGATGTGATCGACTTCGTGCGCCGCGATGGCGGCATTGACCGCCCGACGGAAGAGCGTGAATACATATCGCTCGGTCTTGATTGGCGAAAGCCGTCCCTACTCGCCCCATGGCGCCTTTGCGGCCTCATCGAAGCGGACCAGAAGGCGCCGCGCCGTCCTTCCCGTGAACGCAAGAGGGCGAGTTGTGCTCCCGATCTCCTCTCCAGCGATTTCTAACCATCGCAATCGCAGGTCGTTCAGATAGCGACGCAGTTGTTCCGATTCCGGAGGCCGCTTCTTGCCGAAGTCCCATGCAACATGGGGCCGCCGAACGGTCCAACGGCGTATTCCGTTGGGATTTCCACCATATGAAATTCGCTGGCGGGAATGTCGGCCACGAGGTGGCCACAATCGTTGGAAAGCGCCCAGGCAACCGTTTCACGCCACCTCTCGGCCTTCTGTACATCGTTGCCAAGGACCAGCCGGCGAGGATCAGGGGCGGCGGCGGCACGGGGGGAATGCATGGATGAGTGCGCGCGAATTTGGTCAAGCCGACGAACACCGCACTCCAGCGCATCGGGTTTGGACAGATCGTCGTCATTCAATCCCAGGTTCGCGCTTTGGAGTCGCCTTCCCGCGCCGCATCGTCGTCATGGCGTCAGCCGCGCCTTCAGCTTCGCAGCCTTGCGCAGGGCTTCGTTGACGCGCGACTGCCATCCCGGACCCGTTGCCCGGTAGTGGGCCACCACGTCGGGATCGAGACGCAGGCTGACCGCCTCCTTTGGCGCTTCGGACTTTGGCCGGCCACGACGGACAAGCTTGTCGCCCTCGTAGTAGTCGGCGGATTCGAACCATTCCTCCGTCAGCTCGGGCGCGTCATCCGGATCGACCCATTCGGGCTTGGAAGCGACCTTCTTCTTGCCCATGTCCATGCCTCATCGAAATGATGCGATGTCTGCCGTCGCGCGGCGTCCAGGTGATGACGACAAATCGGCCCTCGAGGTAGCCCGCGGTGATGTATCTCGGCTCGCCGTAGTCCCGCTGATCATCGAGACGGGTATAGCGGTTGCCGGCGAGCACCTTGTCGGCATCGGCGAAGTCCAAGCCGCGCTCGGCCAGCGTCCGCTGCCGCTTGGCTTCGTCCCAGGAGATCGTCATTTAACGTATATACGGAAAATAGGAAGTCAAGAGGCTGCCGTGGCCGCCACTCGCGGTGTTTCCATTGCCCGGCGAGCGGGAGTCGCGGATCATCGGCGCGGCGCCGCGTTTGGCGGCATACCTTTGGAACCATGCCATGCAATTCGTCAAAGAGTACTTCCTGTCCGACATCGCGGTCTGCGACCAGCTCATCGATCTGTTCAAGATCGGCAAGAAGCTGGGCCTGACGACGCCCGGCCTGACCGGCCGCTTCGAGGTCAACAAGAAGATCAAGGACAGCGAGGATCTCGCCGTCGAAAAACTGCCGCGCAACAATCCGGCCGTGCCGTCGCCAAAAGATTCCGGCTACGACGCGGCGATGCGGCAATTCGTCGAGTTCATTCCGCGCTATTACAAGGATGTGCAGGCAGCGTGGCCGCAGCCGGTCGAATTCCGCACGTTGCCGCACTTCCAGTATTACAAGCCGGGTGGCGGCTATCACACGTGGCACTGCGACTCATTCGGCGACGTCATCGATCGCCACCTGGCGTTCGTCTTGTATATGAACGACGTTCCGGGCGGCGGCACGGAGTTCCAGCACCAGGAATACGTCTGCGAGGCCAAGAAGGGGAAGGTGCTGATCTTCCCCGCCAGCTTCACGTACCCGCACCGCAGCCAAGTGAGCATGACGCACGAGAAATACATTTTAACGGGCTGGGCCAGCGTGGCGATGCCGCGCCGCCCGTGACGCGGACACGGACGGTGTCGTATAGAAATCGGCGACGTCCTTAAAACCCGGGAATCCCATGCCCAGGCTTCTTTCCGAGAACGCCATCCGCAAGCAGATCGCCGCCTTGCAGGAGCGGCTCAAGAAATCCAACCGCGGCCGCGCCGCCGCGGTCAAAGCCATCGTCAAGCAAATGCGCAAGCACGACATCGGTGTCGATGAGTTGCGCGCGGCGTCGGCGGGGCGCGCCACGCAAGCCGCGAGCCGTGACGCTCCGGCGCGGCAGCGCGCCAAGGCGCGCATCAAGTATCGCGACGAGAACGGCAACACCTGGACCGGCCGCGGCCGTTCGCCGCGTTGGCTGGTGGCGGCCGAGGCCGCCGACCGCAAACGCGAAGAGTTTCTGGTCTAGCCGCCGGAGCCGCGCGCTACTTCGCCGCGACCTCGGGACCCTTCTGCGGCGCGCAGGCGATGATGCCCGGCGCCCCGAAATCGCGCCGCACCGCCTCATGGTATTGGGGGATCGCTGCCACGCAGGCGGCTTCGGTCGGAAACGTCTCGCGGGCCTGCAACAGGGTGCCCGTCGGTGTCGGAAGGCGTTCGTCGCCGACCAGCCACAGCACGAGAATCAGCCACGTCATCGCGGCTGCTCAGCACGCGTCGGCGCCGGGCGCTTGCCCAGAAAACAGACACCAATTGCACAACCATCGGGCAACGGAAGGCGCCCACCGACGGCAGCGAGGCCCGGCCGTAGGCTTGTGATCGGCCGCACACGGCCATTTTTCGGGTAGGTGTCGAGCAGGGACGCCGGTGGGGCCATGCGTCCCTCCACGCAAGGGTCGTGCCGACGGAGGCAGGGGTCGTGCCGACCGGCGGCATGGGCGTGCGACGCTGCTGCTCGATGGCGCGGCGCAATTCTTCCGAATTGAGGATGGTGACGTAGCCGCGGCTGTAGCTGAGCACGCCGGCGCGCTGCAGCCCCATCAGTTCCTTGTTCACGCTCTCGCGCGTGGCGCCCAGCATGCGCGCCAGCATTTCCTGCGTCATCTTGAGCCGGATGCGCACGCCCACTGCGTCGGGAACGCCATATTCTGCGACCAGCTTGTGCAAGCGGCGGGCAAGCCGCGTGCGTACGTCGCGGAAGTGTGCGTCCTCGATGATCGAGCTGGTCCAGCGCAGGCGTTCGCACATCAGCGTCAGCAGGCTGACGCACAGCGGCGGACTGGCGAGCATCAGGCCGTGGAAGGTGCGGCGATCGACGAACAACAGGTCGGAGCGTTCCATCGCCACCGCGCCTGCGGTGCGGGCGCCACCGTCAACCGCGGCGATTTCGCCGAGCACCGCGCCGGTTTCAAGGATATTGAGGAAGATCTCGCTGCCGTCCTCGGACAACGTGCGAATGCCGACGCGACCGCTGACGACGAGATAGAGCCCGTCCGCAAGGTCGCCCTGCTGAAAGATCTGCTGATCTTTCTCGTAGAAGCGTATCGCGGCGGCAGCGAGCAGCCGATCAACCTCTTCCGGAGCGAGGGCTCCAAAGATGACGTTGCTGGTGACTACGCTCCGCAGGTCGACTGCGGCTGGCATTCAGGATTACGTCCGGGACGCTCTCTTCCCGTCTAGCGTACCCTTTACTGCGCTCATCCACAGCGTCGTTTCCTCGAAGTGGAACTTGGGCGATACCCGGGCCGGGCCTGCACCGAGGCGTTCGCGCATGGTGCGCAGCATGCGGATGGCGTCGTCGCGCTTGAGATCACGCCGGCCGGCCGGCAGCCAGGCGCGCAGAACCTCGGCATCGCGGCCGCCAAGCCCGGCGACGGCCGCGGCCTTGAGGATGCGGTCGTACGTGCGCTCGACGTACGGCGTCTCCTTGGCGGTGCGTTCGACCAGGCCGCGCGTGCGCTCGCTGATGACGCCGGACGCGTGTGCGTCCGCCAGCGTGCAGCGCACGTTGACCATGGCCTCGGACAGGGCCAGGTAGCCGAGCTCGGCCGGACCGTGGGTGACGGCAACCTCGTCGTCATCCTCGATGATGCCGTCGCGGTAGGCCTCGAACACCGAGCCGACGCCGACCATGCCGAACGCCGCGAGCTCAGCAGCGCGCAGGGCGCCCATGCTGGCGCTGCCCCACACCGGCACGCCTTGGGACAGGGCGGCGAGGACTTCCTTGTGCCAAACCGCCGGAACATTGTGGAAGAAGCCGTCGATGATGCCGATCGCCGTCGGCTTGCGCGCCAGAACGCGGATCAAGTCGCCCTGCGAAGCCGGCGGCATGTAGATGGCGTCGAGGTGCTCGCGCGCGGCCTCGGGCGACAGGCTCGGGCCGGTGAAGACGAAAACGGTCATGCGGCTCTCCCGGCCGCCGGCATCGATCGGATCACGGCCGAGTCGTTGGTGGCGCGCCCCAGGGCGCGACGCCCCGGCACGTACTCGGACGAATGGTCGATGCCTTCCAGTCCGGGGATGATGACGCGCACCACCGGAATGCCGAACTCCGTCTTGGTGAGGTCGACGACGATGACGTCCTCGCCGCCGCACTCCATGACGCGCGTGACCTCGCGGCGGATGTCGGCGCTGATCGATTCGGTCGCCAAGCCGCCGACGTCCTGGAACGAACGCTGCGGCGTCTCGTCGTGCAGCATCGACTGCCAGCGCTTGTGCACGCCGGCGTCGAGGAAGTGCTCGTACTCGGACCGCGGCATGTCGTCGCGCGCGCCGGAGATGAACGTCAGGCGGCTCTGCGCCGCTTCGGTGAGCGCGCGCGACAGCGCGATTTCGGGCGCCGGATGGCAACCCATGCCGACCGCCGGGCGGAAGCCGTGCACCGTTCCGTCGCGCGGCACCGCGCGGCACAGGATGGCGGGCAGTCCGATGTCGGACGTGATGTCCCAGATGCCGATGTCGATGCCGGCGGCATCGAAGCGCTTAATGAGATCGCAGCACCAGCCGTCGAGCACCGTCGCAAGGTCGACGCGAGTCTTGGCGCGCGCGTCCGCGTCCATGCGGTGCCACAGGGTGGCGGCGTCGCGCTCGACGACCTCGGAGATGCCGTGGCTGATGGCTTCTTCCAGCGTGTTACCGGACGACAGACCGTTGGAACTGGCGATGAAGCAGCCGCTGCCAGTCGGCATCGGCGAAACGTAATTCAGGTGCACCGTCTCGAACGGCACCCACACCGGCTGGCCGGTGACGAGGCTGCGGCCTTCGGTCCACAGCAGCGGCGTGTGCGGCGTGAACGTGCTGCAGCCCACGCGCGGCAATGCGTAGACGTTGACGACCTGGTGCGTGTAGCGAAGCTCTTCGAAGCTGGCGAACTTCAGGGGCAGCAGCACGCGCTCGGCGTGGTAGCCCTCGATCGCCTCCATGATGCCGGAGACCTTGGCGGCGGTAAGCGTCGTGCCCTTGCCCTGCGACACCGACACCGACCGCGAGTTGGGCCGTGTCACCATGACGACCGGAATGCCGACCCGGTCGAGCCCCGTGACGTTAGCGACGCGCGTGATGCCCATGGCCGGCAGCAGCGGTGTGATGCGCTTCAGGGTTTCTTCCGGCGCGACCG
This sequence comes from Rhizobium sp. Q54, assembly GCA_945889645.1. Taxonomy (GTDB): domain Bacteria; phylum Pseudomonadota; class Alphaproteobacteria; order UBA2966; family CAIVPW01; genus CAIVPW01. The sequence goes on along the minus strand of CAMDCA010000025.1, from coordinate 7,113 downwards.
TGCGGTGCGTGCCGGCATGGTGCGCCTTGCGCGTGGTGGTGGCCGTCGTGTTGGCCGTCGTGTTGGCCGTCGGGCGCGTGGTGGTGGGCGATGTGTGCATGGTCTGTCCCGGCAAAGTGCGTGTCGAAGCAAGCACCGCCCGCCGTTGAACCGGCGGGCGGTCGCTTGGTTAGGCGTTCGCGGTCTCGCTCTCGTCGCCCGGCGTCACGTAGTAGCGGCCGGCAGCGCTGTCGCGCGCCTCGACCTTACCGGGGGTGACGTAGTAGCGGCCGGCGTCTGCGTCGGTGCCTGGCGTCACGTAGTAGCGACCGGCGTCGGCATCCTGGGCTTCAATCTTGCCCGGAGTGACGTAGTAGCGGCCGGCATCGGCATCGGTGCCTGGCGTCACGTAGTAGCGACCGGCATTCGAATCCTGCGCCGCGATCTCACCCGGCGTCACATAGTAGCGACCGGCATTCGCATCGGTGCCGGGCGTCACGTAATATCGACCGGCATCTGCATCCTCGGTCGCTGCCGCCACTGCCGTAACCGGCGCAACCGCAGGCATGTCGCTCGAAGCGACCACGGCCGCCGTACCATTACCTACCGCATACAGGAGGCCATCCGGCCCCCGCACAAGCGTTCCCACTGACATTTTTGATTCTCCTAAGAGTTGCTGACCCGACCCCCCTTACTTACCGATACGAGTGTTGCCGGGCTGTGAATTGGTTCACCCGCTGGTGAGCCGTAGTGTGAAGTGCTTCACAGAACCGGCTTGCCCAACCGGTGCATCTCTTCAGAGTGGCCCGCTTAGTTCGGCGGCCAATATCTCGGAGAACGGGTATGAAGAGTGCAGTTGCAGCCGCGAAGATGGTTCCTGCGGATCGGGCCGCGGCAGCACAAGCCCAGACTCGCGGCCGCAGAGAGCATGCGCTCAACAGCATCAAGGCGTGCTTGGACCAGTTGCGCTTGGAGGCAACGGGTCACCGCGCCGAGCTCGCCGCCCTATTGATCGGAGCGGCAGCCGAGGCGTGCTTGGACGCGCTGGGTGAGAAGTCGGCTGAGCCTAAGTAAGGGCGAGCCGACGAGCGCTACGTGCGGCGCCGGAAGCGCCGCTATCACCGACGAGGCGAAGATGGCCGCGGCTTCGTGGCCGTGCCGCTGGCGTTTCGTCTGACGCGGCGGAAGCCGATTCAGACGCGCCCCAACCGGATTCCGTACGAGCGGCGAGCGGCTTCAAGCCGCACGCCACAGCGATGGTGCGCGCACGCTCCAGCGAGCGCAGCGCACCGCGCATATCGAGCGCATGCTGCGCGCGACCGAGAGCGTACCAGCCCCAGGCTTCGTAGCCGCGCTGGCCGTTGCGCCGCGCCAGCGTGATGGCACGACGGGCGACAACCGCGGCCTCGGCATGCTTGCCGAGCGCGAGCTTGGCAACCGACAGCCAGCCCAGGTGCTGCGGCAATTGTCCGACCATGGGGTCCGGCGTCGCTGAGCCCACAGCGTCTTCGAGCAAGGCGCAGCCTTCCTCCGTGCGGCCGAGGTGCAGGAACGCATAGCCCATGGCGCTGACGATCTGGCGCACCAACAAGGTTGAACCGATCGTACGGCACAGGCGGAGCGATTGCCCGAGCAGCCGCGCACTACGCTCGAAGTCGCCCTGATACAGGTAGACGTTGCCGGCCGACATCAGCGCGTACACTTGGCTGAATAGATGGCCCGATTCCTCAGCGGCCGTGACCGCGGCGTCGCACAACGCGATCGCCTCGCGGTACTGGCCGAGCTGGGCCAGCGCAATGGCAAGCGGTCCTTGGAACACCACCGGCGCAACGACGAGAAAACCGGCGTGCGGCGTGCCCGGCTGCGCGTCGGACAACGCCAACGCCTTCTCCAGGTACTTGCGTGCCTGGTGGCCGCGGCCGCGCTCGAGGGCAATCGACCCCAGGCGGCTGATGTTAACGAGGCTGAGATCGCGATAGTCCTTGGCGTCGGCCGCCTTCAGCGCGCGCAGCCCTAGCCGGTGCGCTGTGTCGAGATTGCCGGCAACCCAGTGATGCAACGTCAAACTCGACCACGTCCGCGTGAGCACGCGCGCGTCCTTGGACCGGCCGGCAGCATTGCGCGCCGCGACCAGCTGGCGCTCGGCATCCTGCCGGCGACCAAGCGGGAACAACGCGTTGGCAAGATCGAGGCGCGCCTGGGCCGCGCGCACGTAGTTGCGCCGTGAACGCGGGAAATGATCCAGCGCGCCCACGGCGCCCTCAAGCAGCACCGCTGCCTCGCGATGCTGCGAGCGGCGCAAAGCGTCGCGGCCGGCCGCCTGGCCGAAGACAAAGGCACGCGCCCACTGCTCGGAGCACAGGCTGTGCTGCGCCAGCAGGCTGAGGCGGTTCGGGATCTCGAGGCTGCGCGAGCGCAGCGCCTTGACCAGCGCGCTGTGCAAATTCTTGCGCACGGTGCGCGGCAGCGACCCGTAGGTGACGTCGTGGATCAGCGCGTGCTTGAAGCTGAACTCCAGATGCGGCACGACGCGCGTGCGCTGCAGGAACCCGGCCTGGCACAGGCGATTGAGCGCGGCCAGCCGATGTTCGCGGCGATCGCCGACGATGCGGGCGAGTAGCTGGTGCGCGAAGGTTTGGCCGATGACGGCCGCGCGGCTCAACAGCTCCTGGTCGGCGGGATCGAGGCGATCGATGCGCGCCGCCAAGAGAGTCTGAATCGTCGGCGGCACGGCGAACTCGCGACACCAGCTCTGCACGGTGGCCGCCCCGCCGCGCTCGGTCAGCGGACCGGACTCGGCGACCGCCGTGATGCACTCGAGCAGGAAGAACGGATTGCCGCCGGTCTTGTCGACCAGCAGGTTGCGGAGCGGCGCGAGGAACGGCGCGCGGCCGAGCACTGCGCCCACCAGTTCGACGCAGTCTTCACTGCTGAGCGGATCGACGTCGACCACCGACGTGCTGGGCCACGGCGTGTCCTGGAAGTCGGCACCCGGACGGCGCGTCATGACGACCAGCGTACGGCCGAGGTGAACCCGCACCGACAGGAGGTCGATCAGCCGGCCCAGGTCCGAGTCGGCCCAGTGCACGTCCTCGAACAGCAGCACCAGACTCTGTTGCCCGCGCGCCAGTTGCTCGAATACCTCGACGCAGGCGGACAGCGTGAGGTGACGCCGTTCGGTCGGCCCGAGCAATTGCCACTGCGCATCGGCGGGCGAGCCGCCGAGCATCTGCGCCACGGCGGCGCGGTGCAACGGAGTCAGGATAACCAGCGCGCGCTCGGCGCTGACGTCGTCGGGGCCTACTACGCCAAGCAGCGTCAGCGCACTGCGCAGAGCCTCGACCACCGGCGGCAGAGGCACGAACAGGTGCGGCGGATAGCACCCGGCGCGGACGACGATGTTGCCGCCTCCACGCGCCTCGGCCTCGAATTCGGTGACCAGGCGGCTCTTGCCGATGCCGGCATCGCCCTGCAGGACGACGATCTCGCCGCTGCCTTGGCCGGCACGCAGCAGCGCCTCGTTGAGCAGATGGCGCTCGCGTGCGCGGCCGAGGAAGGGAGCCACGCTGACGCGCTTGGGCCGGCCACCGGCAGGCCGCACGCGCAGCAACTCGACGGCCGCAGCGCGCGGCAGTTGCTTGCCGAGATGCACGGAGCGGCGTTCACCGATTTCGACCGCGTCGCGCACGATCGCCTCAGTGTCGGCCGACAGCAGGATGACGCCCGGCTTCGCCGCTTCCGTCAGGCGCGCGGCGACGTACACCGCCTCGCCGGCGGCGCGATATTCGGGCCAACGGTCGGCGAGCAGTTCCTGCGCCAGGACTTCGCCGGAGTTGATGCCGACGCGGATGCGCGCGCCACGCACGCTTTCCGGGTCGGACTTGGAATGGGTCGGCCATTGGCCAAGCTCGCGGCGCATCTGTTCAGCCGCGAGGCAGGCGCGCAGCGCATGGTCTTCCTGCGCTTCGGGGGCACCGAACGCGGCCATGATGCCGTCGCCGAGAATCTGCAGCACGGTGCCGCCGTACTGGTGCACGGCATCGATCATGCCTTGCAGCATCGGCAGCAGCGTGTCGTTGGCGGCCTCGGGATCGCGGCCGATGACCAGGCTCGACGAATTGACGATGTCGGCAAACATCATCGTCACCACCTTGCGACGACCTTCCGCCAGACTGGCGTTGGTCGCGGTGGCGCTATTCGGTTCCTGGGTCTCGACGAGGCGCACGGTCAAGTATTCGGTCCTGTTGCGATCGGTGCTTTTGGGTCCAGCGCTTCCCGGAGGCCGTCAGCCGCGAGGTTCAAACTGAGAACCGTCACGAGGATGGCGCCGCCCGGCACTACTACCGTCCACCACGCGTTCAACACATACGGCCGGCCATCGGCCAGCATCGTGCCCCACTCTGGCGTCGGGGGCGTCAGTCCCAGGCCGAGGAAACCAAGGGCCGCTAAGCCCAGGATCGCCTCGGACAGCGCAAGCGTGCCCTGCACAACAAGCGGCCCGCCGATGTTCGGCAAGACCACCCATCGGATCAGGTGAAAGCTCGCACCCCCCAGCGCCCGCGAGGCAAGGGCATACTCCTTACCAAGCTGCGCCAGTGTAGCGGCGCGCGCGATCCTTGCAAACCCCGGTAGCAGAGCTATGGAAAGTGCAATGATTGCAGGCACTTGCCCAGGCCCCAAGATCGCAATAACGGCCAAAGCAAGTACCAGGACAGGCAGCGTCTGAACGATGTCCACCAGCCGTTCCAGCACCCCGCCGACCCACCCTTGCCACACGGCCGAGGCCACGCCGGCGGCCCCGCCTACGGCCCCCGCGAGCAAGGTGACGATGGCTCCGAATACCAGGGAAACCCTGGCTCCGTAGAGGATTCGCGACAGCACGTCGCGACCCGCCGCGTCGGTGCCGAGAAGGAATTCCGGACGCCCGTCCGCTAGCCAAAACGGAGGCGCCAAGAAGGCGTCGCGGTGCTGCAGAATCGGATCGTGCGGAGCGACGATGGCCGCGGCCAGCGCCGACACCACAACTATTGCGAGCAGGGCGAGGGCAAGCAGGGTCGCCGGACGGTACCGGAGGGCACCGGCAAAGCGCCGCGCAGAGCCAATCATAGCGGGGTGCGGTGGCGGCCGAGGCGGGGGTCGGCGAGGCGCTGCAGGGCCTCCGCAGCAAGGCCTACCAGGATCACCAGGACGCCGACGAGCATCAGGACCGACTGCAGGACCGCATAGTCCCGGCGCTGGGTCGCCTCGACCAGCCAACGCCCGACGCCGGGCCAGCCGAAGACGTATTCGGTCAGGACCGCCCCACCCACGAGCTGGCTGGCCACCACCGCGGCGGCGGCGATCACCGGCACCAGCGCGGGGCGCCAGGCATGACCGAGGGCGCGCGCGACTGAGCCGCCTTTGGCGCGCGCTACGCGCACGTAGTCCTCGCTCAACTCTCCGACCAGCGCGTGCCGAGTCATGCGCTGCACCACCGCAAACGGGAGTGCGGCGAGAGCGACGACCGGCAAGACAAGGTGCCGCGCCGCCGAGGCGAAGGCTCCCGATCGCGGCGACAGCAGCGAGTCGATGAGCAGGAATCCCGTCACGGGAGCAACGTCGAACGCGAGGCCGATGCGCCCCGACACCGGCGTGAGCCCCCAGCGAACCGAGACCAAAAGGATGAGTCCGAGCCCGGTCAGGTAGACCGGGGTCGCCCACAACGCGACGGCGCTGCTGGATAGGGTGCGATCGACAATGCCGTGCGGACGCAGCGCGGCGGCATAGCCGCCGAGCAGGCCGACGGCTACGCCGACTGCGAGCGCCAGGATCGAGAGTTCGAGGGTGGCCGGGAAGCGCGCCGCGAAGTCTTCCAGCACCGGACGCTGTGAGATGAACGAGCGGCCGAAGTCGCCGTGGGCAATGCGCGCGACGTAGCGCACATACTGCACCACCAGAGGCTGATCGAGATCGAGTTCGCGCAGCAGTGCAGCCCGCGCGTCGGCGGGCAGAGCGCGTTCGGCGGCGAGTACGGTGACGGGATCGCCAGGGATCAGCCGCGGGATGGCGAACGTGACGATCGACAGGGCGATCAGCGTGACGACCACGGAGAGCCAGCGGGCCAAGGACAGCACGGGCGGCGCCTTCGTTGCGACGGCGCGGCCGGCCCGCGCCTACTGGCCGACGCGGGGAGCGCGCCGCCTAGGGCACGTATGCGCCATAGAACGCATGCAAGCCAAAAGGATTCTGCTGATAGCCCTGCACCTGCGCGCGCATCACCAGAATGTCGGGCGGGTAGGCGATGGGAATCCACGGCATTTCGTCGGCGAACACCTGCTGTGCTTCGCGGTACAGCGTGGCGCGCCGGTCCTGGTCGGCCGTAAGCGCGGCTTCGCGCACCAGGGCGTCCATGCGCGAGTTGCACCAACGCGCGCGGTTCTCTCCGGTTTGCGCTGCGGCGCAGGTCAGCACCGGCGACAGGAAGTTATCGGGATCGCCGTTGTCCGACACCCAGCCGAGCATCAGCATGTCGTGCTCGCCGGCCCGCGACCGGGTGATGTAGTCGGCCCATTCATACGTGACGATGTCGGCCGCGATGCCGATCGCTGCGAGGTCCGCCTTCATCAGCTCGGCCATCAGGCGGGCGTTGGGGTTGTAGGGGCGCTGCACCGGCATCGCCCACAGCGTAACGCGCGTGCCGGGCGCCACGCCCGCCGCGGCCAACAGACGGCGCGCCTCGGCGACGTCTTGCACGGGGACCTTGGTGCCGGCATCGAACGACCACACCGAGGGCGGCAGCGGGCCGGTCGCTACCTGGGCGTTGCCGCCGAATACAGCGCGGATGATGGCGTTCTTGTCGATCGCCGCGTTGACGGCGCGGCGCACGCGCACGTCGTTGAACGGCGCATGCTGCGTGTTGAGGGCGACGTAGCTGACGGCCAGTCCGGCGATCTCCACAACCCGCAAGCGTGTGTCGCGCTTCATCGCCGCGACGTCGGCGGAGTTTGGTGTCCGCCGTCAGCGCCAATGAGACAGATTGAGGGTTCCCGCTAGCGGAGGGTTTTGGTCTCATCGCAGTGACGTAGGAACGAAGATGAGACCAAAACCCTTGCCCCATAAGACGACGCCCGGTGAACGGGTAGCGAAGGATATCCG
>CAMDCA010000024.1 GCA_945889645.1 Rhizobium sp. Q54 | reverse complement strand
TCCGGCGTAACCGCCGCCTCATGGCGCACTACGAAGCCCTGGCGATCATCGCCCAAGGCTTCGCCAAGCTGGCCATGATATCCGTGATGCTCAGGCGCCTGACCGAGCCAAACCATCAGGCGGCAACGTGAACTTCCGAGTCAGGCTCTAAGCTAGCTCGTGCGGATCCTAGGAGTTTCTGCGTTCTATCACGATAGCGCGGCCGCCCTAATCGACGATGGCCACATCGTCGCGGCGGCGCAGGAAGAGCGTTTCACCCGCCGCAAGCACGACGCACGCTTTCCGGCCAAGGCCGTCGAATACTGCCTCGAGGAGGGTCGGACCACCCTCGACGACGTTGACTATGTCGCGTTCTACGACAAGCCGTTCCTCAAGATGGAACGACTGCTTGAGACGTACATCGCGATGGCGCCGCGCGGCTTCACGTCCTTCGCGATGGCGATGCCCATCTGGCTGAAGGAGAAGCTGTTCCAAAAGACGTTGTTGCGGCGCTCCTTGGCCGAATATACGCGAAAGTACGACTGGGAAAGTCGGCTTGTGTTTGCCGAGCACCACCAATCTCATGCAGCGAGTGCTTTCTTCCCGTCCCCCTTCCGAGAGGCCGTCGTCCTCACGATGGACGGCGTGGGGGAGTGGACGACGACATCGGTGGCGATCGGTCGCGACAATGACCTGCGGGTCGTGAAGGAGATCCACTTCCCGCATTCGATCGGTTTGCTCTATTCGGCGTTCACCTACTTCACTGGGTTCAAAGTCAACTCGGGCGAGTACAAAGTGATGGGACTTGCGCCGTATGGCCGCCCTATCTATCGCGACACCATTCTGAGCAAACTCGTCGATCTCAAGGACGACGGGTCGTTCCGCCTCGACCTCGCCTACTTTGACTACTGTACCGGTCTGCGCATGACTAACGATCGGTTTGCCGGGCTGTTCGGCGGACCGCGCCGGGGCGCGGAGGCGCCTCTCACCCAGCGGGAGATGGACCTCGCCGCTTCGATTCAGGCGGTGGTCGAGGAGATCGTGTTGCGAATGACCCGGTCTCTAGCGAAGGAGACGGGGATCCCCAATCTGTGCCTTGCCGGGGGTGTCGCCCTCAACTGTGTCGCCAACGGGAAAGTCCTCCGTGACAAGGCGTTTGAGCGGGTATGGGTGCAACCTGCGGCGGGCGACGCAGGCGGCGCCTTGGGCGCGGCGCTTGCCGCGTACCATGGGTTCCAGGGCAGGCCGCGGCCAAGCACCGGTGCTCTGGACGCCATGCAGGGCGGCTACCTCGGTCCGGCTTTCCCCCAGGCGGACATCGAGGATCGCCTGACGCGCGCCGGCGCAAGATTCACTGTGCTGGATGATGCGGCGCTATTGCGAACTGCGGTTGGCGACCTCGCGGACGGCAAGGCCCTCGGCTGGTTCCAGGGCCGGATGGAGTATGGCCCGCGTGCGCTGGGGGGGCGTTCGATCTTGGGTGACGCGCGCTCGGAGTCGATGCAGCGAACGCTCAACCTGAAGGTCAAGTATCGCGAAAGCTTTCGTCCCTTCGCCCCCGCGGTCTTGGCTGAGGATGTCAGTGATTGGTTCGAGTTCGAGGGCGCAAGTCCGTACATGCTCATGGTGGCACAGGTCGCCGAGCGGCATCGCAAGAACCCGACGGCGAGTGCTGACGCGCTATTCGGAATCGATCGCTTGAATACCGTCCGCTCGGACATTCCCGCCGTAACGCACGTCGACTATTCGGCGCGCATTCAAACCGTCCACCGTGAAACGAATCCACGGCTTCACGGATTGCTAAGTGCTTTCAAGCACGAGACCGGGTGCCCAGTTCTTGTAAACACGAGCTTCAACGTCCGGGGTGAACCGATCGTATGCACGCCCGAGGACGCGTTCCGTTGCTTCATGGGCACCGAGATCGAGGCGCTTGCTGTTGGCAACTGCTATTTACACAAGGATCGGCAGGACCCGGCGCAGAAAAGCGACTACAAGGACCGCTTCGACCTCGATTGAGCGCGCCACGTTCCCTTCAACGCGCGGCCGCATGGCTTGTCTCCGCGATCTTGCTGGCCGTGGGACTCGTCTTCCTGGAGCTTGCCTCGCATTGGCTTGTGCCGATTCCGGCCGGCACCCAGTTCTTGGGTCCCGATGGCCGGACGATCGATGTCCTCGCCGATCCGCTGCGGCTCGCCCCAAACATTGAGTTCCGCCAGAATTCACCGGACTTTGATGTCCTCGGACGCACCGGTCCGCTTGGACTGCGCCAGCCCGAACCGCGCGGCGCGCCTGAGATCATCTTTCTCGGCGATTCTTTCACGTTTGGCCAGGGGCTGGGGGACGACGAAACGATTCCGGCGCTCTACTGCGCCGGGCAGACATTCGTGTGCGCCAATCTTGGACGGCCGGGAAGCGGCCAACACTCGCAGTCGAGGATTCTTGAGGACCGCATTGTTCACGATGGCTGGCGTCCGAAGGAGGTCAAGCTCCTGATCTTTGCCATGGCCGACTCAATCATGGCCGGCAACGACTTCCTCGATACGCAAATCGAAGTCGAGAACGAGCGCCGAGCTGTCGCCGGAGAGGCTGGAGTCGGACGAAACAGGGGTGAGGCGACAATCGAGGCGGAAGGAGGGGGGATGCTTTTGGGTCCGCTGCTCCAACATCGGCGGTGGGTCTTGGCCCACTCGAACTTGGCGCGAATCGCCTATGTCCAGCTAGGGCCGATCTTGCGCTCCTGGTTCGCGCCGGCGAGCCGAGTGGCGCGCCTGGACGAGGGGATTGTCGCGGTATCGAACGAGGTCGAGCGGATCCGCTCGCTGGGCGACCGGTACGGCTTCGGGCTGACGATCTACGTGATCCACCCCGTGCAAGATCTGATGCGCGGTACGTACAACAACACGCGCCTCGCCGTCGTTCGCGCCGCGGGCGGCGTTACATTGGTGGACACCGCCCCGGCCCTGCTCGATCGTCCGCGCGCGTACTATTTTCCGTACGATGGGCACCTCAACGCCACGGGCGCCAAATTGGTAGCCGCGTTTCTACGGCAGGCCGACGGCCGCTAGGCTCGATCAGCCGCCCGGGCGGCCCCAGCGGTCCGACCAAGCTTGAAACATCAAGATCCCCCAGATCGGTTCGTGATCGGAGTTGCTCCCGGCCTGGAAGGCTGTCCACGTCCGGTGTACGAGCGCCGGGTCAAATACCCCGTCGGATCGCATGCGGTTGGGGTCCAACAGCGCCTCGGCCCACGGCCGAAGTGGCCCGCGCAACCACTGCCCGAGAGGCAGCGAGAAGCCCATCTTGGGCCGCTCCAACAAGGCCGGGGGGACATAGCGGTACAGAACTTGGCGCGGTAGCCACTTGGTGACTCGGTCGCGGACCTTGAGCTGCATCGGCAGCCGCCACGCAAACTCCACCACGCGGTGATCGAGGAGTGGTACGCGCGCCTCGAGTCCGACCGCCATCGATGCCCGATCGACCTTAGTCAGGATGTCGTCCGGCAGGTATGTGAGGGTATCTAGCAGCTGCATGCGCTCAAGAAACCCGGGGACGTCGCCTGCCAGCGACCGGTCGAACGGTAGCCCGTGCCATTCCTTGCCGCCCAGAACCAGCCGAGCGGGATCGGGCCAATGCGTATGTTGCCGGCGGTAGATGGCGTCCCCGTCCAGCTCGCAAAGCAATCCCGCCAGCTTTCCCGCCCGTTCGCCCACACGCTGGGGCCGCAGCGCCAACGGCAAGGTCTTGCTTGCTGCCTCCCAGGCAACTCCCGGGACGGCGCGGATCGCGGCAGCGATTGCCCGCCGAAAGCTGGACGGCAAGCCGAGGAAGCGGCGCCGCACTAGGTCGGCCCAGTGATAGCGCGTGTAACCGGCGAACAGTTCGTCGCCGCCATCGCCTGACAAAGCCACCGTCACGTGCTTCCTGGTCATCTGAGACACAAGCAGAGTGGGCACCTGTGAAGAGTCAGCAAACGGTTCGTCGTAGTACTCGGCCAGTTGCGGGATCACGGACATCGCCTCTGCCGGCCCGACGTACAACTCTGTGTGTTGGGTGCCGAGGTGCGCTGCGACTTTGGCGGCGTGCACTGCCTCGTCGTACTGTGGCTCATTGAAGCCGATCGAAAACGATCGCACCGGCTGACGCGATTGTGCCTGCATCAGCGCAACGACCAGGGACGAGTCTGTACCTCCCGAAAGAAAGGCGCCGAGTGGAACGTCGGCAACCATTCGGAGGCGCACGGCATCACGCAACCGTCCGTCGAGAGCGTCCACCGCTTCTGCATCGCTGCCCTGCCATGGATCGGACAACGCGGCCGCGGCAATGCTGCGCAGGTCCCACCATCGATGAACGACTGGGGCCGCCCCGGCCGTGAATTCAAGGCGAGTGCCGGGCTCGAGCTTGAGCACGCCTTTCCAAATCGAGAGAGGCGCCGGGACGTAGTTCCAGCGCGAAAAGGAGGCGACCGCGTCTCGGTTCAGCTCCGGCGCCCACCCATCGCAGGCCAGAAGGGCTTTCAATTCCGATCCGAACACCAGGAGCGAACCGAAATTTCCCCAATACAGCGGCTTGATGCCCAGGCGATCGCGAACGAGATGCAGCGTGCGGTTGGCGCGATCCCACACCGCGAAAGCAAACATGCCAACGAAACGGCGGATCGCGCCGTCGATGCCCCAGGCGTCGAACGCGGCCAGCATGACCTCGGTGTCGCTTCCTCCTTTGAACCGGGCCCCCAAGGCAGCGAGCTCATTGCGGAGCTCGCCGAAGTTGAAGACCTCGCCGTTGAAGGTGATCACCCACCTTCCTGACGCCGAATGCATCGGCTGTGCGCCCAGCGGCGACAAGTCGATGATCGACAGGCGTCGGTGTCCGAGCGCGATTCCCGCGAGCGGGTCAGTCCAAGTTCCGCCGGCGTCCGGTCCGCGGTGCACCAATGCGTTGGTCATGGCCCGCACGGTGGATTCCAAGCGATCCGCTGCGTGGTTTGGCTGCAGGAGTCCGGCAATACCACACATGCTAGCGAACCGACCGAGTGAGACTCGAGTAGAGATCGCTGTAGGATGAGACCATGGCTTGCAGCGAGTAGTGTTGCTCGATACGCGCGCGGCAGGCTGCCGATCGGTTCGCGCGCGCGACATCTCCCTCGGCGAGCAACGTCAGCCAGCCCTGCGCCAGGGCTTTTGGTCCGCGCGTCGGGACCGCAATTCCGGTTTCGCCGACGATGTCGGCCGAGTCCCCTGAGGTCGTCGCGACAACGGGAACCCCGCACGCCATTGCCTCGCCGACCGCGTTGGGAAAGCCTTCGCCAAAAGCAGAGCTTAGGGTCGCAACATCGATCGCATTCCAGATCGCGGGCATGTCGTTGCGTACGCCTAGCCACAGCACTCGCTCAGCGATCCCGAGTGTCCGCGCACGCTCCTTGAGCGCCGCCTCATACGACTGAGACCCGCCGCCAACACACACGAAGCGTACAGGCTCGCGCTGTGGGCCAGCGATGGCCACGGCGCGCAGGAATGTGTCGTGGTCCTTCATTGGGTCGAGTCGGGCGGCGATTCCGACCAGCTGCGTTCCAGCGCTGATTCCGAGGAGTGCGCGCGTTTCAGCACGGAGTACAGCATTGGGCCGGAAGCGCTGGGTGTCGATGCCATTGGGAATCACTCGCAGGGTTTGTACTGGGTAGCCACGACCGAGGGCATGCAAGCGGCCGGCGTTCGAGTTCGCAACGATCGATGCGGGAACCGACGCAAGGGCGCGCTCGAGTCGATTGGTCGCGGAGTGGGTCCAGTCGTAGCGCTTCATGTCCATATCGGACGCCCGGTAGCCCCAGACGATGCGGGTCACGCCCCGGCGACCGAACAGGGCCGCCAAGATGTTGGGTGGAGTGAGAAACGAGTGAATGATCTGTGGTCGCAGCCGGCGTAAGTGCAGGCGCAGCCGCATGCCCGGACCCACGAGGTCCCACCGGCCGCGCTTAGCGATGGAGACAATCGGGACGCCACTGCGAGCGATTTCTTCGCGCAGTAGGCCGCGTTCGTACATGCAGAGGACAGTAGCGGAGAATTTTCCGGGATCGAGTGATCGCGCCAAGGCAGATAACTGAACTTCGGCGCCTCCCACCTCGAAGGATCGCGTCAGCAGTGCGACGCGTAGTGGATCGGACATTGGATGCGCTGGCCGACCGCTAGCGATCCAGCTTTTCTTCGATCTGCGTCAAACGCCAAGCGATCCGCTCAAGCAGCTTGCGGTTGACGGCGATTAGGTCGGCCAAGATTCCAGTTATGAACACGACGAAACCGGTGCTCATGAGCAGCGAGCCCAGGATCAGGGATTGCACGTGGCCATCGCCGCGGTCGACGACGAAGAAGTACAGGAATCGCGCGCCCACAAGGAACCCGGCCAAGAAGATCAGGCCGCCGAGTACCGCGAAGAACCGCAGCGGGCGATAGGTGATGAAGATGCGGATGATCGTGAGTACCGAGCGGCGAAGGTATCCGAGGGTGCTCCTAATGAGACGTGACGGCCGGGTTGGGCCGTTGACGCGAATCGGGACGGAAGCGACAAGCATGCCCTTCTGTCCGGCCTGAATGATGGTCTCCAGAGTGTAGGTGTAGTCGGAGAATACGTTCAATTGTTGGGCTGCCATCCTGGAGAACGCGCGAAACCCACTCGGTGCGTCTTCGACGCTCGTCTTGCTCGCTGCCCGTACGGCCCAGCTACCCAAGCGTTGAAGCGCCTTCTTGACGGGAGAGAAATGCGGGATTGCGTGGATCGGCCGAGCGCCGATCACAATCTCTGCGGTGCCGGCCAGGATCGGCGCCACCAACGCCGGAATGTCGTCCGCATTGTATTGGTTGTCGGCGTCCGTGTTGACGACTACGTCGGCTCCGGCGCGCACGGACGCCTCGAGGCCGGCAACAAATGCGCGAGCGAGTCCGCAGTTGCGCCGCAGGGACACGATATGGTGGACACCGTGCGCCCGCGCCACGGCCACCGTTGCGTCGGTGCTACCGTCATCGATGATCAGGACCTCGACCGTATCGATGCCGGGAATAGAGCGCGGCAGTGCAGCCAGGGTAACGCCCAGGGTTTCCGCTTCGTTGTAGCATGGGATCTGAATTACGAGTTTGGTCACCGACGGCGCCGCAGCCCCTGGACGAGGATCGTCCACAAAACGGAAATCGCGTGACGTGCTCTGATCTTCTTGCCCTCGGCATAGGTGCGACCGTGATAGCTGATCGGAACCTCGTAAAGGATCTTTCCGCGTCGCGTCAGCAGGGTAAGGATCTCCGCCTGCTGCTCCCACCCGGCGGTCGAGAGTTCCTCCGCGTTGATGAGTGAACGCCGGTACAGAAGGTAGCCGCTGTAAATGTCGGTGAACGTCGCATTGTTAATGACGTTAAACGCGAGTGTAATCAGCCGATTCCCTAGGCGGTGCCAGAAGTAACAGACGCGCGTGAAGGGCGGCGCCAGCATGCGGCTACCCAGGACCACGTCGGCATCGAATTTCAAGGCCGGCATGAGCAGCTTGGAGTACTCGCTAGGATCGTACTCAAGATCGGCATCCTGAAAGAGAATGTAGTCGCCTTTTGCGGCCCTTAGGCCGGCGATGACGGCACCGCCTTTGCCGAGGTTGCGGGGCAGAGGGAGGAAGGTGGAGTAGAGGCCGGGGTTCGCCTCGACGAGGCGCCGCGTACCGTCCTGGGAGCCGTCGTCGATGACGATCGTCTCGATATCGACGCCCGGGATCGACTGACGCGAAACAGCGCCGAGTGTCTCCAGGATCGTCTGCTCCTCGTTGTACGCCGGCACGATGATGCTCAGCTTGATCATGCGCGAGTCCGCTGCCATCTCTTCACGACAGAGGACAAAGCGCCACTGCGGCAGAGTGGAACTGCTTTACCTCGCAGGCGTAGCCCCTGGCCTTAATGTGTGGCAGGGCATCCTCGATGTAGCCGAACCCGCGACGGCTTCCCATCAGGATGACGCGTTCCTTTCCGTCGCGGCGGTAGAGATCGAATAGTGTGTCCAGCTCGGTCTGGTCGTGAAAAACGTCGGGGATCATCGTCAGCGACGGAAGGGATTCATAGTTCAGATAGTAGAGGTACTTTGACCAGTCGGCGTCGGTCCGCCGTCCTGGTCCCAGCGCGCACTCGAACGGCGCCTTCGTTTCGCACCCAGTGACGATCGCATCGTTTGGGCCTACGACCGTGCGGACGTAGCGGCCGAGCTCTCGCACCTGCTCCTTATCGACTTCGTAGTAGTCACGCAGAATCCAAAATAGGGATGTCGTTGCCAACGCGAAGGCGAGCAGCACCGGTGTGGCCCGATCACGCCAAGGGCGGGCTGACAGCACGACTGCAATGAACGCAAAGATGAACGGAAGGAAAGGGATTAGATAGCGGCTGTACAGGAATGGCTGTACCTGGGCAACGAGAAAAGCGAACGCGAAGGGGGCGGCCAACATGAACGGCAGGTAGATGACCGGGTCGGACAGGTGGCACAAGCCTATGGCGACGCGCAATCGGCGGGCGTAGGCGACGGCCCCGAGCGCCAAAGGAATTACAGCCGACAGAACTGCAGGAATCGGGTGGTGGAAAAGAAATGCCCCGACGTCTACCAGGAAGCCGAGGCCGGGCCGCTCGTACATGTTCTGCTTGCCAAGGACCCAATCGATTCCAACCAGGTTGACGCTGAGCCACGCCGCGTACGCCGCGACCGGAACGGCGCCCAATACGATGCTCCGCACGCGGTGGGTGCGCTTGGAATTGGCCACCACGAAAAGGTAAAGGAACTGAAATGCAGAAAGAATGAACCCAAAAGGGTGAGTCATGGACGCCAGCAAGCTGGCCACCGTCATCTGTGCCCAGTCCGAATTCCGCGAGCCTGCGAAATCCTCAAGGATCGCCATCCAGGTCACGGCTGCCCAGGTTGTGAAGAGCAACACGGCCGCGTACCCCCGCAACTCCTGGGAGTAGAAGATCGCAGGCCAGGAAAGGGCCATCAGAATGACGGCCACCAATGTTGTCGGGCGGTCGAACGTGCGACTGAGCCCAGCCCAGAAGATTGGGATCGTGACGGCGCCGATCACCGCCGACGGTAGACGCAGCGTCCAGTCCGAGAATCCGACGACCTTCGTCCACGCCATGATGAACAGGTAGTAGAGGGGGGGGCTCGGCGCGAGATTGATGTAATTCCAAAACGCGTCGCCGAGCGACGAGGCATGCAGGGCGGGTCCAAGCGTATGAATTTCGTCAACCCAAAGACTCTGCCAATCGAGACGATAGAAGCGAAGGAATACGCCCAAGGCGACAGCCGCGGCCGTCGAAGCGACAGCGAGGTGGCCAAGGAAATCGGATCGTTTAATCGCCTTCATGCGGCGCCTCGGGCCGAAGGTCGGCGAGCGTAGTAGGGGGCTGGCTCTGACTCCGCTCGCCGACCGCAAACAGCGACAAGCCGAACCCGGCCGGTGACATCCGGTCTGCAAGGCGCAATACCGGTACCAGCCTGTTGAAACTACGCAGTTGCGCGGCCGGGGGTACGCGGCGCCGAAGTATCTTGCTGTTCAGCCACCAGCCCAAGACTCCGGCAGCGTTGAACGCCCATACGCGCACGTTGATTAGCCCCGCCGCACTTAAGGCATCGGCGAGGGTGCGACGAGTGTAGCGCCGGTAGTATCCGACCACCTCGTCCATAGGCCCGTAAAGCGAAGGCATCGCTGGCACCTTGGCGATGAGGCGGCCGCCGGCGACCAGCGCCCTCGTCATGCAACGCAACGCGCCGACGTCGTCGGCGATGTGTTCGACGACATCCAGAACAACAACGGTGTCAAAGCACGACGACCAACGCGATTCTAGAACGTCGCCGACTTCAACACGGGCGTTGGGATAGGCTTCAGTCGCTGTTCGAGCCGTCGTGACGAATGCCTCTTCGGTGTCGATGCCCAGGACTTTCGCCCCAGTCTCCGCCAACAGGCATGTAAAATTCCCAGTGCCGCAGCCGACCTCCAGAATCCGCTGGCCGAGGACGTCCGCAAACTCCGACACGACCCAGCGATTTAGCGCGTTGGCCTGACCAAGGTGGTTCAGCCAGAACTCTTGCGCTGCAACATCGCGCGTCGGATTGGGCGAACTCGCCATTGGGGTCCTATGTGCACGGTCGGTTGGTGACGGTGCCCCGACCCACCATCAAAGGTCGCGGCAAAATGGTCGGGCGAGCATCCGGGGTGAGGCGTGGCCAGGCTAGCTTTGACATGCTGGGGCCGCGACGTGTACTCGTGAGCAGCGGAGCATCTCGGAAGACCCCACGGCGTGCAACATGAGAATCTCGCGCCGGACCCGGCGGTGTCGTACCCTCGATTCGGGTCGGTCCTAAAGTGACGCGCGAGGGACGCTGGCTTCTTGCTGCTTCGATAGCATTTGTGGCGGTCCATGCACTGGTCTTCGCCCTTGCCATCCCGGTCCAGCTGCTCATCGAAGCCGATGCACTGACATTTCACCGCATGGCGGTGCAATTCCTGGAAACCGGTGGCTTCGTGGAGCAACAGCGCCAGCCGCTCTATCCGATCGCGATGGCAGGCGCACTCCGGATCGGCGGTGAACGTGGCCTAGATCTCCTAATCGCTGTGCAAGTGTTGGCCTCGTACCTCACTGGCGCGATGGCGTGGCGCATGTCGCGGCAGTGGCTCACCGAGGTGGGTGCGGCCGCAGTTTTCGCGCTGGTAATCCTCAACCCGAGTGCCGTTGCATTGGCGCATTGGCCTTTGGCCGATACCTTGCATGCCCTGCTGTTTACTGCGTCGGTCTGGGCGCTGCTGGGGTTTGCGCGCGATACACAGATGTGGCAGGCCGCTGCAACTGGCCTCGCCATTGGCTTGGCCGCGTTGACGCGGCCCGAGGCCCAGTTCCTACTTTATGTCCTACCGCTTGCCCTGCCACTTGCCGCAATTGTCACTGTGCCGGGGCGGCTACGCTCGCCGCTTGTGCTCACCTCTGGCTGCGTAGCCGCGACGCTAGCGATCGCGGTTAGTCTGCCTTGGGTCTTGCAGGTTCGTGGTGCCGGCGATGCCTTCGTTCTCAGCAGCGCCGCAAAGACTCTCGAGAATGTCCGCGGCCATTTTGCCCTGATTGAGGCCGCCCGCACGGGCGAAGCTCAAGCAGTGGTCATCGATCGCCTCATGGCGGAGGAGCCCACCGACGGGCTCACCCCCGAGCACTACATCCGACGAATCTTTTCGTCCGATCCGAAGATCCTGGTCAATCTCTTCGCAACTGCATGGCTGGCGCAGTTCGCGTCGGGCGGCGGGCAATCCCTCAATCGGTTGCTCGACGTGGCCTTTGACCGGCCCGACAAGATTCTCAACCAGCCAGACCCGATATCTGAATTCTTCAGCACCCTCAGAGGACAGTCGCTTGCCGGCGTGTCCATAACGCTCCTTACTGTCGGCTTCGCGGTGGTCTTGCGCGCGTTCGGGCTGGTGGGCCTCGTTGTGCTCGTCGCACGCAAGTATTGGGTCCTAGTGCTCGTAATCGTGGCGCTGTTGGCCTTTAAGGGTGGAGTACATCTGTTTTATGGTCTCGCACGCTATCGTCTTTCGGTCGAACCGTTGCTCATGATGCTGGCTGTGTTCGGCTGGCAGGGGCTGCGCTCGACGAAGCTTGGATTCCGGTAGGCCCCATGCGCTTTGTCGTTGACGTTCTGCATCCCATTGACTCGCACATCTTCCATTACTTTATCGATCAGTTGCGTGCGCGAGGGCACGAGTTCCTGGTCACGTCGCGGCACAAGGAGTGCGCGGTCGAACTGCTCGACGCGTTCAATATCCCGCAGCACGTGCTGACTTCCCGCGGCCGCGGCTTGGCCGGTAAGGTCACGGAACTAGCGGTCCGCACGCGCCGTTTCTTGAAGCTCGTGGGGCCGTTCGACCCAGACTACCTGATCAGCATGACGGGGCCGGTGGTCGCGGCGGCTAGTCCCTTCTTGCGCGCGCGTACCCTCGTCCTGCACGACAATGAGATCCCGCGCCTAGTCAACCGTGCCATCGCCCGTCTATCGGATGCTTACATCGTGCCGCGCGGGTTCACGGATCGGTTTGGCTGCAATCAAGTCCGCTACGAAGGGTACCAGCAGCTCGCATACCTCCATCCGAACGTATTCCGCCCGGACATCAATGTCGCGCGCAAGCACGGACTGTCCGGAGACGAGCCGTTCATTGTGGTACGGTTCGTAGAACTGGACGCCTATCATGACGTCGGTGAACGAGGCTTCTCTTATCGGGCTAAGGCCGACGCAATTCGGCGACTGGCAAGGCACGGACGCGTCGTCATCACATCGGAGGAGCCACTCCCGGACGAGTTTCAGCGCTACCGACTGGCAATTCCACCCCAGGACATGCACCACGTCCTTTCATTCGCCGACCTGTTAGTCGGCGAGAGCTGCACCATGGCATCCGAGGCGGCGATCCTCGGCACGCACGCGCTGTGGATCGCGCGCACTTGGCGAGGCGTTATCAACGACATGTCCGACCGGTACGGCTTGGTCCACCACTTCCGCGACACGGAAGTCGAAGCGGCCTTAGCCTATGCTGAGGGTCTGCTGGCGCGCCCTGGCCAAAAGGCAGATGCCCGCGCCCGTGCCAGTCGCTTGCTGGAGGAGAATGTCGACTTGACGGCCTGGCTAATCGACTATGTCGAACGCGACAGCGGCGTCAGGCTTTAGCAGCGAGGGGCGAGGGCGAGCGCTGCGAGCCATGTCCTGATCGCTGCTTCGCCAGTGTCGCCCGACACGCGGCGAGCCGCGGCGGCCCCCATTCTCGCACGCAGCGCCGGATCGGCCATCAACTCCGTGAGCGCGGCGGAAAGCTCACGAATACCCTCGACGGGCACGATGCGACCCTCAATCCCGTCGTCCACATAGCTGCGCGCCCCCGTCACCGCGTCGCTGAGGATCACCGGCAGCCCGCATGCCATCGCCTCAGCAAGCACGTTCGGAGTCCCTTCGAAGCGCGACGGCAAAACGAAGATCTGCGCGCGGCGATAGAGCGGCCATACGTCGCGGACCGGCGCGACCCATTCGATGCGGTCCGCCAATCCAAGTTGCGCCGCCAAGGCGGTCAGTGCGGATTGCTCACGACCATAGCCAACGAACGACAACCTCCAGTCCGCGAAACGTGCCGCGACCAGAGCAAACGCGTGCAACAGTACATCATGCGCCTTTTGGCGCTCGTAGCGGCCGATCAGCAAGATGGTCGGAGCATCTGATGCGGTCGCGTTTGCCGCGTACGGGACAATGACCGGATTCGGCCCCCATGCCAGGCGCGCCGCAGGCACGAAGGAACGCAGCGCTTCGAGCCCAGGAACGCTGTTGGCGGTGACGAGATCAGCTCGCGGATATATCCAGCGGCGCAGACGATTCCAGACAGGTCCGAGCCATTGCCGCGAGGGGTCGTTCACCTCGGAGATGACCACGCGTCGACCCAGGCCTGTGCAAGCGAGGATCGCCAAGACGTTGGTCGCAGCGACAAAAGACAAGACGACTGGTGCTCCCGACTCGCGAAGCGCTCTGCGAACGGCCAAAATACGAGCCAGGTTGCGAGCCAGGCCGAGCACGGGCGAGCGAGACACGCGGATGACGTCGAGCGCCCGCCGCGCCACCCCGTCCGGCAGGACGAAGTGATCGGCATCGGGGCCAGAGAGCGTCAACACTTCGCATCGGTATGACCTCGCCACCAGTTCGGTAAGCAAGGTGTGGACCATTCGCTGTGCACCGCCCGCGCCGAGGTCCGCGATGACGATGGTCAGATCGGGTGCCTTACGACTCATGGCTCGTCGTGATCTCTTGGTAGATACTGGTCATGGCTGCGACGTGTGACACGAGCGAATAGCGCGGGACCACAATGGCGCGAGCCGTTTCGGTGAGCCGCGCGGCCAAGCCGGAGCCTTGCAACACCCGGAGCGCCGCGGTCGCCATTGCCGCAGGGTCATCGGTAGGGACGAGCAAGCCGGTGTGGCCGTCCACAACTATCTCAGGGTGCCCGCCAGAATTCGTCGCAACCACTGGTGTGCCAACCGCCATGGCTTCCACCAATGTACGCCCGAATGCATCTTCGACCGCTGGCACCAAGAGGAGGTCGCAGCCTGCTAGCCACGGCTCAATCGGATCTTTGAATCCGAGAAACTTCACGCGCTCGCCGATCTTGAGCATGGCCGCTTGCTGACGTAACTCCGGCTCGAGGCCGTCACGATCGGCTCCTAGGAGCGGAAAGACGACGGGGCCGGGCAGTGCTAGTGCCAGCCATTGCGCCGCCGCGATGAACTGCGCGGGTCGCTTTTGCAGTGTGAGATTGGCGACGAACCCCACCACAACGGCGTTGGGTGGTGCTGCGCACGCTGCCAGCATCGCGGCTCGCGCGCGGGCGCGATCAGCCGCCGCGACGACGAAAGGGTTGGGGGCGACGATCGCCGAGCGGCGCATGAACGCCGGCATTGTGTCGGCGCTGAACTGCGAGATGCAGACGACCTGCTGTGCCGCAAGCAATGCCAGCCGGGTGAGGCAGGAAGCGGCATAGCGCGAGCGCTGGTGCCAAAGGTGGTTCGCCCCGGCGAGGCGCGCGGGCCCAGACCACAAGACATGCATCCGCACGTCGTTTGTGTGCACGATCGTGCAGCGTTGCCGCCGAAGCGTCGCCGCGAGGCGCCTAGCTGGCGCGAGAATCGCCCGCCCTCGGCCAACGGCACTCTTGTGCTGGTCCCATCGCCATCGGCAGAAAACCTGCTTGTATGGGATCGACCGCTCGGAGAGGTAGTTTGCGAGGGGACCGGCTTCGTGCAGCACCACAACGGGCTCGAAGCCCTTCGGATGGCGTAGGAGTTCCCCGACAAGCAGGACTGCCGAAACGTGGCTTCCGCCGACCACCTCGCCGGAGAACGGGAAGCAGACGCGAACAGATTCGGGGGGCGAGGCGATCAGCGTCCTCCTGCGATCACAGCGTTCCCTGGCGGCCCTGCCGCTACAGTGGACGCCCGCGCCATCCAGGGTGCGAACTCGGCGACCAGCAGCAGCCGCACCGCTAGCTCACGGAGGCCTGGTTCGGCCCGTCGAGCCCAGATGGAACTTGCCCACGCGGCTGGTACCCCAGCGGCGACCGGGGTCTCGCGCGTGGCGGCAAGGAACACATCCTGCGGGAAGATGAATCCCTGCTTATCGGCCCGTAGCGTCCCCGCAGGCAAGTACGGCTCCAGGATACGTCGCAACAGGCCCTTCTGTCCGAACGCCAGGAGGGCGCGAGGATCTAGCTCAGCCAGAGCGTCTGCAACGTGCCGGCTGATAAAGGGTGTGCGCAGTTCGACGCCGGCGCGCATGCTACCGAGGTCCTGGGCGGTCAGGAGCGAGTCCGGCATCGTGTGCTCGAGGTCGAAGCGTGGCGTCGCGATCTCCAGGCGCTCGCGCCACGAGCCAAACTCACGCTGCGCCCAAGCATCGAATCCGGGAAGTCGCCGCAGCCAATGAATCGCGGAGAGATTCTTCACGGCCAGAAATCGCTCGTAGTCGTGGACCGCGGCGGTGTCGAGAAACGCGCGAACTGTCGAATGCGATCGGCGGAAGGGCCTTGCCAGGAATCCCATTCCGAGGCGTGCCCACTCAGGCAGGGCGAAGGTTCGACGATGGCGGAAGAAGAACGAGTGCTTGTTGTAGCCGAAGAACATCTCGTCGCCGCCCATGCCGGTCAGCCCGACGCGGAAGCCCTCAGCACGCGCCGCCGCAACCATCTGGCGGACTGACACGATCGTCAGGTTGTCATTGGGCTGGCCGTAGAAGTCGAGAATCCCCTGTGGGGTTGCCACGTTGGCGGGGCCGGTGCCATCGAGCACGCGATGCGGCAGTTGCAGGGCACCTGCGATGCGCTGGGCGCCGGAAATCTCGGCGGCCGTACCTGGGCCAAAGTCAACCGTATAGCACTGGGGCGAAAGCTGAAATTGCCGGCGGGCAAGGGCGGCCACCAATGCCGAATCGACGCCGCTCGACAGGAAGACGCACAGTGGGACATCCGCCTCAAGGCGCGCCTCCAAACTGGTGGCCAGGGCGTCGTGCACCCGCCGGACCTCCTTCGCCTGAAAGGGCCGTGGCGATCCCCGGCCAGGGGTGCCGATGGGCACCTGCCAATAGCGCGATGCCGTCGTTGTGCGGCCGCGTTCGATTCGCAGGACCGAGGCAGGCGACATACGACGGACGCCCTTGGCAGCGGTTTGGGGTCCGGCAATGTAGCCAAGGACGAGGGCGGACATGGTCCAGGCGGCCGGATCGTCGGCAGTAACGTTGAGCACCTGCACGAGCGGGGGCAACTCGGACGAGATGATCACTCCGTCTGCAGTCTCGGAGTAATAGAGTTGTTTTTCGCCGAAGCGATCAAGCGCCAGCCAGCCCGCCACTCCATCCCAAAGGACGCACGCGAGCATCGCATCGAACTGCCCCAGGCAGTGGCTACCCCAGCGCTGCCACGCGCGCACCAACACCTCGGTATCGCTCTTTGTGCTGAATACCGCTCCTGTGCCCTCCAGTTTGGCGCGAATCGAGCGGAAATTGTAGATCTCACCGTTAAACGCCACCACGATGCGGTCACGCACCATCGGCTGGTTCGCGCGCTCGGCCAAGTCGATGATCGCTAGGCGGCGGTGGCCAATGAAGACGCCCTGTTCGCGGTTGAACCACTCACCGCCCGAGTCGGGGCCGCGGTGGGTGAGGGTCGCCGTCCCGGCGCGACCGCGCGCGATGTCGCGCTCCGAGAGCGGGCGCCGAAGGAACATCGCGAAAATGCCGCACATGCGCGCGCCGTGCCCTCAGCTTCCAGTCAACGCAATCACTGGGCCGTCCAACCGCCGTCGATGGGCAGGTTGATGCCGGTAACGAACGCAGACGCTGGCGATGCCAGGAACACGACGGCACCGGCGAGATCGGCGGGCTCCCCCATCCGGCCAAGCGGTACCTTGCGCCGCAGCGCGGCAATGAACGCCGGCGCCTGCTGCACCACTTCGGGGGCAGGGAAGGGCCCGGGAGAGATCGCGTTGACCCTGATGGAGTCCGGCGCCAACCATACCGCCAGGTACCGCGTTAGCTGCAGCAGGGCGCCCTTGGCAGCCCCATAGGATGGTGGGTTCGGCGAGATATCGCCGTAGACCACCGGGTCTGGGCTGACCGTCCCATACATCGAGGCGATGTTTAGCACGGACGCGTCTCCCGCGTCCTTGAACCCCGCCCGCAGCAGGGGGAGGCCGTCCCGCACCAGGCGGAATGCACCGACCACGGCGACTTCATAGGCGGCCAGGAACGACTCGTCGGTCGCATCCTCAACCGCGCCGCCGCTCCCGGCATAGGCGTTGTTGACCAGCACGTGTAACTTGCCGCGCGTCGCTCGGATCGCCTTCAGACCTGCGGCAGTGGATGCTGCATCGGTCACATCCATCACTAGCGTGGATGCATGCAGGCCGCGGCCGCGCAAGTGCGACTCCAGGTCGCGCAGCGGCACTTCGCGGCGCCCGGCGAGCACGACGTGGGCGCCCGCAGCAGCAAGCGCCTCCGCCATTGCCCGCCCGAGGTGCCCGGCGGCACCGGTGAGGAGGGCGATGCGCCCTTCGAGGCTGCGCGTCACGGCCGCGGCCACAATGCCGGGTTGACCAGCGTGTCGGGTACCGCGGGGCGGTCGCCTTCCATCGCGGCGCGTTCGGCGTCGGTCAGCGGCGGGCGGGCAAACAGGCCGATGTTTTCGTCGATCTGCTGCATGCTTTCCGCCCCGATGACGGTGCCATCGACCCATGCCTGGGCGCGCACGTAGGCAAGGCATAGGTCGGCGCGCGTGCGACCCAGGCGAGCCGACCACGTGTCGAGCCACGACATGTACGGCCCCGGATCGACGACCCGCGGCCACGCCGCCGCATCGCGCAGCAGCGTTCCCTGCAGGTAGACGCTGCGCACGTGCACGACGACGTCGCGGCGTCCGGCCAGCGCCGACTGTACCGCCGCGGCTGCCCAGCGCCCGTCCAAGGGATTCAGCGGCAGCTGGATGTGCCGGATGTCGGGGTCGCTGAGCACGTCCACGAGCTCACCCACCGTTTGTACGGAGGCCCCAAGGCATCCGATCGCGCCCCGTTCCGCGAGGATGCGCAGCTCGTCCCACGCGGCGCCACCCCATGCCGTCCTGTGTTCAGCACGATGCAGGAGCAGGACCGGTAGGCGCTCAAGTCCCAGGGCGCGTCGGGAGGCGCAGATGCTCTGGCGCGTTGCCACCCGCGCGGTGCGGGCGTCGGCGATCTCGTTCAGCGGATCGAGCTTGGTGACGATGGCGAGGGAGTTGCGGACGTCGCTGCGCAGGGTGGCGAGGGCCAGTCCGACGCGGCGCTCGGAATCGGGGTAGATCCGCGCCGTGTCGATGCCGCACCCTTCATTCAGCGCGGTGCACACCAAGGCGATGGCCTCGCGCTCGGACGGCGCCACCGTTTGGACGACCGAGCCGTACGGCGCCCCCAGCTGAGCAGTCCCCAGGATCAACCCCGCAGCCTTGCGGGCTGTGCCCTTCGCTGGCACGCCGCGTGCTGCCGCCTCAGCCAAGAAGGCGCTGCTGGACATGAGAATTGAGGGCAGCCCAGTCCGGATGTGCGTCTACCACCGCTAAGCAGTCCTGCATGCGGAATTGGGGCTTCGTGGGGTAGAGGGCGTCGATGATGCGCCGCACGAGCTCGAGGTCCTCCGCTGTGTCTACGGTCCAGCGGTGGTCCTGGACGTCGGTCTGGTGGCACGGAACGTTGAGCAGTCTGTACCGTTGCGGTTGCCGCCAAATGAACGGCGTGACGTGCTCGCGGTCCGCGGCATCCGTTGCCTCGCAATCCGCTTCATAGAGCGCGGCAGCTGTACAGACCTCGGCATCGAGGCCACGCGGATAGGTGTGGACGAGGCGGTTCGACGCATAGGCCAACCCCGGGCCATGATCGAGGAACGCCCGCACTATCGCATCGACGATGTCTGGGTCGATCAGCGGGCAGTCGGCACACAGTCGCACCACGAAGTCGGCGCGGTGCTGTCGTGCGGCCAGCGCATAGCGCGATAGTACATCGCCTTCGCTGCCGCGCACCACCGCAAAGCCCAGGTCCCCGCACAGGGCGACGATCGCATCGTCGGCTGGGTTGGTGGTAGTGGCGACGACCACGGCATCGAGCGAGCTTGCCTGTCGGGCGCGTTCGATGTGGTGGGCAAGCAGCGTCTTGCCCTGCACCTTGACGAGAACCTTGCCCGGCAGGCGCGTGGAGGACATGCGCGCCTGCACGATGGCCACGACGCGCTGCCCCGGCTTCTTGCATTGGCTTTCGGTCACAGCTTGGCGATCTCCTCGGTCAAGGTGGGCATCGGGTATCCGAGCAGGGCCTCCGCGCGTGCCGTATCCATCCGCATGTCGCGCGGGCGAGGCGCGCGCCCCGGCAGGATCGCGCCATCGGCATCGGTGGCCATCGCCGTCGATAGGCCGAAGCGCGCTGCTACGGCGATCGCGAAGTCCCGCTTCGACGTGCCGTCCCGGCAACCGAGGTTGACGACGCCAGTGGCGCCGGCCCGCCACAGCTGCACCGCAAGCGTGGCAAGGGTGGCAAAATGAAGCGGCGAGAAGGAGATGTCGCGGAACAGCTGGATGGGCCGATGTGCAGCCAGATTGAGGATCACGAAGTCGCTGATGCTCTGGCGGCCCAGCGTGCGGGACGGTCCGAAGCCATTGGTGCGCAGGACCAGGGCGCCGTCTGCGAGCGCGGCGGCCTCGCCCGCGAGCTTGCTGCGGCCATAGGCGTTGACCGGAGCGGCGCCGTCCTCGCGGTGGGGACCTGGACGGTCGGGATACACTTGATCGGTAGAAAGCAGGATCATGCCCGCACCCTTTGGCAGTGCCGCGGCGACATTTGCTGTCGCCATGTGGTTGACGGCATCGGCAACCGCGGGCGCGCGCTCGCAGGCGTCCACATCCGTCAACGCTGCGGCATGCACGACAAGGTCCGGCGCCAGAGCACCGATGGCTTGCCGCACGGCAGCGGCATCGGTGAGGTCGCAGGCCGGGCGGGAATGGCGCGACAACCCGGTCACGGCGCCATATGCGGACGCTGCTTCAACCAAATAGGGGCCGATCAGCCCCGTCGCGCCGGTCACGAGGACGCGAGGCCTGACGGCGCCCTGCGGCCGCTCCGATCTCACGCTGGCCTCGTTGTCCGCCCAACAGCGTACAGGCCGTGGCCTTCGTGCTCCAGCGCAGGCGCAAAGGTCTCGAAGGCCATGGCGCCAGCAAACGCAGCGAAGATGTCCTCTGGTGTGGTCGTGCGCCGATCGGGCTGAGCCGCTTTGTTGATCAGGAGGCACGCGGTACCCGCGGGGACGAGCAGGCGCCCGATGTGGCGGGCATAGTTGCGGACGATCTCCGGTGTCATCTCGGCAAACGAGCCGGTATTCCAGAACAAGTCCACTTTGGCCTCGAGCCGCTCGATTTGCCACGGGCACAGGCAGAGGATCTCCAGCGAGTCATTGTCGGAAAAACGGATCCGCTCCGGGCCACTGGTTTGCCGATAGTCGCGCACCGCGGCTCCGTAGAAATGTTGCAGATACTGTGTGCCGACATAGATCATGGGTGGGATATCGACGTAGGCGACCTTGCGAACGTTGGAGTGGCGGTTGAGCAGCAAGTGCACCCACGCCCCGAACCCGCCGCCGATCTCGAGGACGCTACGCACGCGGTCCAGCGCGACATGCTGCGAGAAGTTGTGCAACCGCAGGAGGACGTCGATGTAGAGACGCGCGACGTCGACTCCGTCCAGGTGCACCAGCTCGATGGTGCCGCCATGCGTGGTGACCGGCAGCGGCGTTCGTCGATTTTGCTCCCGCAGCCAGTCTCCGAAGCGCCCCATGTAGTAGCCATCGCGATGGCGCTGTGCGCTGGCGACGGCCGTATCGACGATGCGCTCATAGTCGGCGAGCATGCCGCGCAGAATCGGCATGCGTGCCAGGGCGGCCTTCAGTCCGTGGCGGAGCGGACCCTGACCGATCCAGACGTCGTCGGCGCGAATCGTCAGCGTGTCGGCGTAACCCTTGCCGATCGCACCGTGGGCGCGGAAATCGCGCAGCCCAAGGCGGCGAATTGCTTTTGCCACCCGCCGCTGATACGGCAGCCAGTATGGGCCGGGGCGGTATATAGCCGGTTGCCGCGCTTCATCCCGCAGCATCGCCGAGAGGAGTTTGGGATCGTCTTGCAAGGTACCCGTGCCGGTGTATCGTTGAACCGGCTAGTCGCCGGCCAGGAAGGCCCGCAGCTCCGACGCGTCAACGCGCTCCGGGGCGCTCAGAATGGCATCGCGGAGCCAGTCGCGATCCAGGATCGGTTCGTTGTGCTGGTCGTAGCGCACCGGCGCGACGGCGCAACGCGCACGCAACGCAGGCGCGAAGGCCGGCTCGATCACAGAGGTTCCGAGGTCCAGCAGCACAATGGGCCGATCGCTGCACAGCGCTGCCCACAGCGCCGTAGTCTGCACGCAATCGATCACGAATATGTCGGTCTCCGCGATCAGACTTTCGAACGGCTCGCGGCGGATCGGCACGGCGCCATCCAGTGGGTGCGCCTTGCCGTTGCTGGGATGCGGCTTCAGATAGGCGTCCACCGGCAGCTCGGCCAGCGTGCTCATGATGGCGCGCTGCCAATCCGCGTATACGGGGTCGCTGAGTAGCGGGCACGGGCGCTGTACCCATCCCCGTAAGATCGTCGTCGCGTATAGGACCCGCCGCCGCCCGGAAGCGTTCGGGGACGTTCGTGGCACCGCCTTGAAATGAGGGTCGCCATGACCAGGGACGATCGCCACCGGAGTCAGCGATCGCTGCGCGACAATCGCGGCCAGGCTCGCCGCCTTCGTGGGGGTCGCCACCGTGTAGTGGGTCGATACGGCGAAGTCTTGCAGCTCCATGACCTCGTCCAATACCAGGGCGCCGTAGGTGCCGCCATGGTCAAATCGCTCGACTGTGCCGCCGCGCCGTCGCACCTCCATGCCAACGGCGCGACTGGCGTCGATACCGCCCGATCCGGTCATGATCTTGCCCGGCAGTCGCGGGTACTTCCGCAACGCGGCAACGTGCCCGGCGGCGCGACGCAGGTGAGGTCGCGCTTCGATTGCCAGGAGCGTTTTCAGCCGTTGCGCGACGGGCTCAGTCAGGCCGATCGGCGCGGCGATCGCGTCGGCGGCCTGGCGGACCGCCTCCGTGACATCTTCGCCGGTGTCGCCGCCGGCTGCGTCCAAGGCATGTAGGAGCATCTGGTCCGCGTGGTAGCAAGTGGCGCGCTGTCGCCGTGCCCGCATTTCGGAGACTAGGAATGCGCTGTGATTCAGCACCACCCCGTCCGGCCACAGGTGCGCTCGCGGCACTTGCCACCACGGGTTCCACCGAGTCGCACACTTGAGGCGCCGCAGGGTGAACAAGGACAGACGCTTGGCGCTGAAGTCGGTCTCAAAACCTGAGCGCCGCGACGGAACCGCCTCGATTCCAAGGCGCCCGGCCAGAAACGCAAGGGTAGGCTCTTCGTTCGGCTTGGCCGCCCCGGCCTCCGCGAGCAGGGCCTCCTCGACCAGACCGCAGGCGGCCAGCAAGACGGGCCATGCTGCGAGCATCAGGGCATCGCGCGCCGGTCCGGCACAGTCGCTACACAAATCGAGGTAGGACCGCATCAGTCGACGAAACAGCGGTACCAGTACCGGGGGCGGTACACCCCGAAGTGAGCGATAGCGTGGGGACACCGGCAACTACGTAGTCGCGCGTATCGCTGTCGGGTTGATCATCCAACGGGGTGGCGCTATCAAGCGATGAGGACGCTGGCGGGCGACGGGGTCGGCGTCGGCAACATTGCGGCTAACGATACGGGGGTTCTCTGTGAACGTCATTCGCCAACAACTCCTCGACAAAGGCTACTGCGTGGCCAACGGCCTGGATGCTGCGACGATCGACACCTTGCGCAGTCAGTTCGCAGCGGTATTTGACGGCATCGCGCAAGACCATGGGGTTGGCCGGGTCCAGAGCGATGCCGACCTGATCCGGCTGTATCAGCAGCGCAAGGACCTTTGGGTTGCAGCGGTCGACCAAATTCCGTACCTGCCCCAGCTGTTGGTACACGTCGCCGACCGCCGCCTCTTGGCGCTGGCCAGCGACGCGGGGATTCGTTTCCCGGCGATCAGCGGCTTCGGCGTGTCGCTGCTCGTCAACATGCCCTCCGACGATGCGCGTCTCTACCGCCCCCACCAGGACATTGCGTTCATCCCGGGTTCGCTGAACGGCATCACCATATGGGTGCCGCTGCAGGATAGCCCGCTGCCGTTGGGGCCGCTCGAGGTCGTTCCGGGCTCCCACCAGCGGGGTCTATGGCCCACCAACGGGGCGACGGACGTCAAGAAGAGCGACTTGATTCCGCCGGTTCCCGAGGAGGCGTTTCAGCCCATCCCGATCAACCGGGGACAGTGCATCGTCTTCAGCAAGTTTCTCTTGCACCGGTCAGGGCGCAATCGCACGTCCAGCGTGCGCTACTCGCTGCAGTTTCGCTACAACGACCTTGCCAGCCCCGAATACCGCCGCCGCAACCTGACCTTTGGCAAGCTCGACCCCAAAGATGCCCGCTTCCGGTACGAGATCGACGTCTAGACATCGACGAGCGAGATGCCTTCGTCCTTCTTCTTGGCCTGACGCAGTCTGACTCCGTCGAGTAGCTCCCAGTGATCCAGAAACGCACCGGTGCTGGCGCGTTTGAAGCATACGGTCGACTCGTCCAGGATGGTTCCCGGCGCCAGGTCGGTCCGGGCGACGACACGGCGGCGCATAATGGCGCGGCTTTCCATCTCGCCGCGTGCCGGCAGGATTTCTCCGTCGCCGAGCGCCTCCTCGGTGAAGCGAATGTCCTTCACCAATTGCGACATCTGCGCCGGGTCCATCGAGAACCAGTGATCGGGCCCCGCCATGTTGTGGTCGAGGGTGAAGTGCTTCTCGATCACCTTGGCGCCGCGGGCAACGGCGATCGTCGATGCGAGCGTGCCCATGCTGTGATCTGAGAAGCCCCAGATCACCTTGGGGTAAAGGTGCTTGAGGCGCGGTATCTGATCGATGTTTAGGAGCTTCGGGTCTGCCGGGTAGAGCGAGACGCAGTGCAGGACGACCAGCTTGTCCGTCTGGGCGGCAACGGCGCGCACGATTCTATCGACGTCGCCGAGCGACGCCATGCCCTTGGACAGGATCAGCGGCAGGCCGGTTCTGGCGGCTTCGATCAGGTTGGGCAGGAAATCGAAGTCGTCCGACCCCTTCTTGATGGCGGCAAGTCCGCCGAGCTCGAGCATTAGCGCGAGGTCCACCGAGTCCTGGACGGTGGTCAGGAACGGCAGGCCGAGCGAGTGACAGTACTCGATCAACCTAGCCCACTGATCGCGGCCGAACGCCAGGCGCACGAACATGTCATACTCGCTCTCCGTCACCGACTTCCCCTGGCTCTGATAGGCGAAGTCTTTGCCGGGCGTCAGGCACTCGGACGGCGTGAAGGTCTGGAACTTGACGCAGTCGGCGCCCGATGTCTTAGCGGCGGCGGCAAGGTCCTTGGCGAGTTCGAGGTCGCCGTTGTGATTCGTGCTCGCCTCGGCGATGACGAATGCGCGGTGGTCGTCGCCGACCCAGGTGTTGCCGATCTTGACGTTAGTCACTGGTGAATCTCCCCGCCGCCCAATGCCTCATGGCTCAGGCGCACGCAGTCCTCCTTGGTCCAGTTGCCCGACAGCAAGATGTCCCTGCTTGCCGGCCCGTGATTGAAGATGAGATCGACGACGCTCATATAAGGCCGGAACTCCAGAGCGCCGCGCTGCGTGTATTGCGGATGCACGTAGCTCTGAAAGAGCGGCGCGATTCTCGCTGCCAAGTGGGCGTCGATGTCCGCGTAGTCACGACCGTTGGCGCCGAACAGCAGTGCGCGGGCCTTCAGGCGGATTGACATGTTCAAGGCGCGCTCCGCCTTCGCGCCCTCGAAGGCGAACTCGCTGGCCATGCGGATCGGCGTACGTATGCTGAGCCAAGCTGAAAAAAGCCGCAACTGGGCGAGGTTGAGGTCGATCAGTCGCTCCCAGTCGGTCGCGTAGATGCGCTGCAACTCCAGCGCGTACGCCCCAAAATGCGGCGCCTTGCGATAGGCTAGGTCGATGCTGCGCCAGTGCTTCTGCCGCCAATTGGTTGCGTTGTCGATCAGGACCTCGGCGTGCGTCATACCGTCCGGCCGGCCCCTGCGGACCGGCACCGTCAGCTGGATCGCACCGTTGGGACCGAGGATCTGATTGCGATTGTACCAAAGGTACCGTGTGTACGGCACGTCGTCATAGATGATGAACAGGTCGGCGACCTCGATCTTATGAAAGAGGCCGAGCCACGGCAGATACACCGGCTGATGCGCGGAGAGGACCGCGACGCTTTGCGGGAGGTCCGCCTCAGTCACGGCTTGCGACAAGGCCGGCGGTTGCATGCTCGTGGCCAAGGATGGTCATCGACACGTGAAAGGCTCCTCTGCCGTCGAAGAGTTGACGGATGCGTGCGAGCATCGCCTGTCGCGCGTCGCCGTCCTCGACAAGGCGCGACACCGCGGGCGATAGCGCGCTCCAATCAGAGGTGAAGGAGTCACCCCGGCCGACCGTCACCGCGCTGCCGGTGTCGCGGAAGTAGCGCGCGACCGGAATCTGATGGTCCGCCAGCGCCACCACGATCATCGCAACGCCGGCCGTTGCCAGCTCGTAGCTGGTGGTGCTGGCGCTGCAGATCGCGATGTCGATATCAGGGATGAGGGGCGCGAGGTCGGTGCAACCCTCGACGACGGTGACCTGATGCGGCGAAGCTTCGGCGAGCGCTCGCACCCTTCGCTGGCCAAGAAACGCCGGGCCCTGGATCACCTTGACGTGCAACGGGCGCGTCAGCGACGCCATCGCCGCCAGGGTGTGCGCGGTGACGTTGTCCGGGTCCTCGCCCCCCATGGTGATCGCCACGACCGGTACATCGCCAACGCTGCTACGCGCCCGCCGCCCGTCGAGAAAGGCCCGATCGACGAGGGCATAGGCGGGGCCGGCGAGGACGGTTCGCCCCGACTGGGCGCCATAGCGCTCCGGCCGCGCCCATGGATTTGGATTGACGACAAGACGGCAGTCGAAATCGCGGTATTGCTCGTCGTCAATGCAGACGACATCGCACAAATGGTTCAGGGTGGACACGTAGGAGAGGTCGGGGACGCGTGAATCGAGAACGACAGTAACGGGCGCCTCGGCGCGTCGCAGATATTGCTGCCAGCCGCGCTGGTCCGACTCCGAGCCGGCCTCATCGCTCATTACGTCGTATGCGAACCCCTTCGCGCCGAGCATTGTTTCCAGCATCTCTGGCGGCGCCGACGATCGAAAGCGGAGTTCGTCAAAGCCGGCTCTTCGCATCTCGCCGGCGAGGGTCCGGCAACGCACGAGGTGGCCGAGCCCATGTGCAACTCCGGCGTCGCAACGAAACACGACGGAGCGAGGCCTCATTCCTCTACCGCGCGGAGTACTTGGAACGCCTCGGCGTGGCGTAGACCGGCCTGAGCACCGCGGAAGGTCGCCAAGGCGCGCAGCGCCTCAATGGAGCGGGGATGGGGGGCTTCCCGGAGTTCGTCCTCGTAGCACTTCAGGGCCTCGACCTTTTTGTCGAGGGTGGCGTTGATGTCGGCAAACATCGTCGGCGCGAACGGAGCCGTCGCGTTCCACTCGGTGCTCGACAGCACCTCGAACGCGAGCAGGTCGATCCGGAAGGGCCAGATCGGGCGCGCTGCTGCCAGCACCACCTGTTGCGCCAGACGATGATCGACGTTGGTGTCGTGCGCCGCGTGAGTGTAGATGCGCCGTGGCCGGATGTCGCGGATGTGCCGCTCGACATCCTTGACGAGGTCGATCTGTGCGACGCCATCGAGGCGACAGCACGGTCGCTCCGAGAGGAACACTTGATCCGCCGGGACCCCCAGCACCGCCAGTGCGCGCAGGGCGTTGCGGTTGCGATGGGCCGACAGCGCCTTTACCGACTCAAGGTGCAACTCGTGCAAGGCGAACCGAGCTGTCACGCCTTCGGCCAGGAAGGCCACGCGAACGAGCTGCCCGGCCTGTCGGTGGCGGGCGATCACGCCACCGCAGCCAAGGACCTCGTCATCGGGATGTGCCGCGACGACCAGGATCGTCTCAGGGCGGTCCATCACTGGCCGGTCCCCTTGTGTTTGGCCGCGAACGTTGGTCATGCCTGCGATGGGTGTGTCGCTGTGCGCGCGTGCCATTGCCAGGCCGTCTCAACGATCACCGAGAGGTCCGAGCGCGTTGGCCGCCACCGCAGCAGCCGCCGTGCCACACCGATGTCGGCGAGCAGCTCGGGCGGATCGCCGGGACGCCGCGCACAGTCCGATATTGGAACGCGGCGTCCGGAAAAGGACTCCACCGCGGTGATGATCTCACGTACCGAGCGGGCACGCTCGCCGCCGAGGTTTACCGCCGCCGACGCGCCGCCCTGGTTGAGGTGGCGGAGTCCCAGCACGTGGGCATCGGCGAGGTCCGAAACGTGGACGTAGTCGCGCAAAGCCGTCCCGTCCGGCGTCGCATAGTCGTTGCCGAAGACGCGGAACGTTCCGTGGCCCATCGCCGCAAGAATGGCCAAGGGAACCGCGTGGGTCTCCGGCTCGTGCTGTTCGCCGAGTTCGCCGTCCGGGTCGGCGCCGGCCGCGTTGAAGTAGCGCAGCGCCAGCCATTGCAGGCCGAAGGCGGCAGAAAAATCGCGGATCATGACCTCGGCCGTGGCCTTGCTGTGGCCATATGGACTGAGCGGAGTGATGGCCGAATCCTCACGGATCGGCACGGTCGTCGGCGTACCGTATACGGCGGCACTCGACGAGAAAATGATCGTGCGGACGTCGGTCTCCCGCATCGCCTCGAGAATCGCAAGGGTGCCGCCGACGTTGGTACGATAGTGCAAGTCCGGCCGCACTACCGACTCGCCGACCGCAATGCGTCCTGCAAAATGGAGAATGGCGGCCGGTGCGTGTGCGCGGATCGCGGCGACCAAGGCGGCCCTGTCCAGAACGTCGCCCCGCACCAGTGGTCCCCAGCGGACGAAGTCGCTGCGTCCGGCCTCCAGGCTGTCGTACACGATCGGGACGATGCCGCTTGCCGCCAGGGCCTTGGCGGTATGGCTTCCAACGTAGCCGGCGCCACCGGTCACGAGCACGCGTGTCATCGACAAATCCTAAGGTGGCGAGCGCCGCGATCCTGTGGCCGAGTCCGGAAGGCACGCGGCGGGCGGGCGGGCCCGCCGCACACTGCGATGCGCTAGTTGACGATGGCGCGCTTGGCGCGGGCGAGAACCTCGCGAGCCACGCGTTGCGGCCTCGCCGGTTCGGTCAGGTTAGTGTACGGCATGTAGTGGGAGCACTGCTGGCAGCAGCGCGCCAGCTTGCCTTCGAACCAGTCCTTGCGGATGAGCTCCAGCTTCGGATCGCGCCACGCTTCCTCGAGGGTGGCGTGGTCCTTGACGTTGCCGGCCCATAGTTCCGGCTCGACGCGGCATGTGCACGCCTGAATGGTCCCGTCGGTCAGCACCATAAGCTGGCGGAACAAGGCATAGCAGGGCGTCGATTTGTCAGCGTACTGCTCCTTGAAGTCCTGACCCTCGGGCAGGCCCTCCTTGCCGATGACGCCGCGGAAATCGTCCCAGTTGTCGTCGAGAATGATGATGCGCCGCGGATCGATGACCTTGGTCAGCTGCTTGTAGATGTCCGACGCATAGAATTTCTCAAACGGCTTGTCGATGCGCAGGCAAACGTCGATGTGCACCGGCTCGCCCAATTCGCGATTGGTGCGCAGCAGATCGAAGACGTTGGCAACGACGACATCATACTTATCGACGCCATAGAGGCGCTTGTAGGCCTCGCGGCCGCCAATGCAGGTCGAAATGGCGATGTGGGTGAGGCCGGACGTCAGGATGTTCTTGCTGCCGAAGCGATCCAGCAGGATGGCATTGGTGAAGCAGTTCACACCGGTGATGTTGGGGTACGAGCGTGCCTCGCGCACCATGTCGAGCCAGCCGGGATGCGCCGACGCCTCGCCAAGAATCGGCGACAACGTAAAGTTGCCGCCGCCGCCCGCGCTGTAGATCTTCAAGGCGTGCCGGAAGACGTCGGGCTTCAGCTTGCCTTTGACGCGCGGGTCCGATGCCTTGCCGTCCTCGCCCTTGCCGTAGCCGCAGAAGCTGCAATCGGCATTGCAGATATTGATGATCTCGGTATTGACGGCCGAAGGCCGTGTCGCGCTGACCACGTCGTGCGCAAACACCGGCATATTGGGGCGCCGATAGACAGCGCGCACGAAGTCACGCCAGACGCGCGCCAACGCGCCGATGCGTGGCTTTGGTGCGCCGACGGCCGTCGCATATTTCCGCTGACGCAGTCGACGGGGCCGGAAGAGTTGCTCCACGAGACTCATCTGGAATGCCTCCGCGAGATGCGAGCGCCTGGGCAGCAATCAATCCGCTCGGTCATCAAGGTCCCTCGATACTCGTCTGGGCCCGTCCTGGGCGCAAGGAAATCCTAACCGCCCCGGATTGGCCGCCTCCGTCCCGGGTAGTCAATGGTCGCCCGCCGTACGCGCCGACCGCCGCGGGCCGGCCGCGTCGGAGGCGGCTTGCGTCACGCCACCGCCACTGAACCGGTAGGTGCGGTCCGCAACCTCGGCCAACGATGACTGATGCGAAATCGCGACAATAGTCATGTTGCCGGAGAGGTCGCGAAGGGTGGCGCAGATTTCTGCTTCGGTGGCCGGGTCGAGGGCCGTCGTCGGCTCGTCGAGGAGGAGGAGCTGCGGGCGGTGTATCAGCGCGCGGGCGATGGCGACACGCTGGCGCTGGCCGCCGGATAGGCGCAGGCCGCGCTCTCCGAGTTGCGTCTCTAGGCCGCATTCCATGGTCGCGATGAATTCGCCAGCGCCGGCGCGACGCAGCGCCTCGGCTGCGTGACCAATGGTGAACTCGGGATCGCGCAGGGTGACGTTGGCGACCAGCGTGTCGTTGAAAAGGATGATCTCCTGGGGTACATACCCGATCTGGCGCCGCCACTGCACCATGTCGAGGTCCTTCAGGTCGTTGCCGTCGATCATGATCCGGCCCGACTCGGGAACGCAGAAGCCCAGCAGCATATCGCACAACGTCGTCTTGCCGCTGCCCGACGGACCGAACAATGTGGTGATGCGGTTCGCCTCGATGAGAAGGCTGAGGTCGTTGACGACCATGGTGCCGTCGTTGCGGTAGCGAAAGCTGACGTTCTCGACGGTGATCGCTTTGGTCAACAGCGGTGGCGCCTTGCCGGAGTGCGTCTCGACCGCGGCGCGCGCCTCGTGCATCTCATTCAGGAAGCCGGCGACGAAGCTCTCTGAGCCCGCCAGCACTTGCAGCCGTTGTTGCACCTTGGTGAGGGCAGACGCCGACCGGTAGACAACAAATCCGGCGACCAGCGCGCTGGCAAGGGCGAGGTCGAGGATCTCAGTGGCGATAAACGCTGCGCCGGCAACCATCGTCAGCAGGAGCGGTTCAGCCAGCGCCGTCATTTGCGACTTGCTGAACATGTGCAAGAGGTAGCCGCGCTGCATCTCTAGGGTTGCTTGCTCTATCATCGCCGCATACGCCTCGCCGCGCGCCATCGCTTTGACGCCCTTGATCGCGCCGATATGGTCGACGAGGCGCGCCGAGGCAGCGCTCATTGCCGCCGCACGCACCTCGCCCGCGTGCCGCGCCACGGCCACGAAATGCTGCAGGATGGCCCACAGGACGCACGCCGCAGCGAGGGCGGCAAGCGTCATCTGCCACGACATGATCGTCGCCAGCGCCAGGTAGATCGCCACCTGGATTGCGGCGGCCACGACGTCGAAGGCCTGGACTACCGAGTTGCTGACGATCGTCGCTTCGTTGGTCATCGAGTTGGCGATCGCTCCCGGCTGCCTGCGCTTCACGTAGTCCCAGCGCGAGGCGAGCAACGCAAACAGGAACTGTTTGCGCAGATCGGTGGCGAACTGGGCGGCGCCGATGGCGATCTGGATCTGCGCGATCACCAACATGGCCGACCGCAGCCAGAAGAATAGGACGATCGCTAGCAGCAGCGCGCCGACGCCCGGTGTGTAGCCGATGGCATCGAACGCCGCCGTAAACAGAGCGGTGATCGGGCTGCTGTCGGGACCACTGTCCGACAGCATTCCGAACATCGGCAGAAACGTTGCCAGGCCGAGGCCTTCGACCAGGCCGCCGATGGTCAGCAGGATCAACGCCAATACGGAAGGAGCGGGCGCAACCTGGAAGACCAAGCCAAGCAGGGCGAGACTGCTGCCACGCCTGCGGCCGAGGCCCAGCCGCACCCGATCCAGGCGTGCTGCGGCCCGAGCGTTCATCTAGCGCGAACGTTGGCGTCGGCGCCCGCCTCGGTCTCTGCGAGGAGCTTGGCGAAGCGCTCGTCGGACAGCCAGTCGTCGTTGGTGTTGCTGGCAAACGAGAATCCGTCCGGCGCCGTGCGCTCGCCAGCATCATAGTGACGCTCCTCGCCGTATAGACTCGGGCGCACCACGTAGCGATCCGGCAGATCCAGGGTCAGTCGCGAGTCCTCCTCGGTGATCAGTACTTCGTGCAGCTTCTCGCCCGGCCGAATGCCGGTGATGCGCGTCTTCATGTGCGGCGCCATGACCCGCGCTAGGTCGATCACCCTCATCGACGGGATCTTGGGCACGAAGATCTCGCCGCCGCGCATCATCGGCAGCGACGAGAGCACGAAATCGACGCCCTGGCGCAAGGTTATCCAGAACCGCGTCATGCGCGGATCGGTGATCGGCAGGGCGGGAGCGCCGCTGGCGATCAGCCTGCGGTATAGCGGTACGACACTGCCGCGCGAGCCGACCACGTTGCCGTAGCGGACGATCGCGAACAGCGGATTCTCGTTGCCGCCGACCAGCCATTTGGCGGCAATGAAGATCTTGTCGGAGGCGAGCTTGCTGGCCCCGTATAGGTTGGCAGGGTTGGCTGCCTTGTCGGTGCTGAGCGCGATGACGCGTCGCACGCCGGCGCGCATCGCGGCCCGCACCACGTTCTCCGCGCCGTGCACGTTGGTGCGGATGCACTCGAAAGGATTGTACTCGGCCGTCGGCACTTGCTTCATGGCGGCGGCGTGCACGACGATATCGACGCCGCGGAACGCCATCTCGAGGCGTTCCTGGTCGCGCACGTCGCCGATGAAGAAGCGCAGGTTGGGTGCGTTGGCGAACTCCTCGCGTTCCCGCATTTCCGCCTGCTTCAACTCGTCGCGCGAAAAGATCACCACCCGGCGCGGGTGGTAGCGCTCGATTAGCGCCTGCACGAACTTTTGTCCGAACGATCCCGTGCCGCCCGTGACCAGGACGGTGCGGCCGTCGATCTCGGGGGCGAGCTCAGCGTGGTTGTTCATGGGTCACGAGCCATCGTAGTGGAGCAGCAGGCGCGGTCTGCAGCTCCAAGTGCAGTTGACGTATAGACGTTGGGACGGGGGAATGTCCGCCCCGCCGATGCTTCCGCCTAGTCGAGGATCGCGTAGCTCCGCGTGGTGTCGTAAGGAACCCGGCGCAGGTCGAGCGACCGCAATCCGACCGTTTCCAGCACGGCTAGGGTCTCTCCCGGGCATTCCGGGTGGTCGAGCTCGCCGAAGGCCAGCACTGACCCCTTGATCATGCGCGGCAGGAAGGCCTCAATCGCCGCCTTGGTCGGCTCGTACATGTTGCAGTTCAGGTATAGCAGGCTGATCACCAGGTGGGGATTATCGCGGACGTACTTCGGCACCGTCTCGACGATATCGCCCTTGACCAGTTCCACTCGGGGCAGGTGGCCGAGCGGGCGATTGGCGTCATACATACCAATGCAGCGCTGCAACTCCTCGTAGCTGTCCGCGGCCATGGCGCCTAGCGCAGTGGCGCCGGTGGTGCCGGGGCTGTCGTCCTTGGCGTGCCGCCTCGGGATGCCGCCGAAGGTGTCAAATCCGACCACCCTGCGCGTGTGGTTCTGCGGCTCCAGGACGGCCGAGAGCTGGGCAAAGCTCATCAGGCCCTGCCCGTAGAGCACCCCGCACTCGATAACATGCCCGTGGCGGTGAATGACGTGACTGAACACCTCGTGGCGGAATAGGAAGCGGGCGAACTGCTCCCGCGGCACGTACAAGGAGAAGTTCATCATCTTCTCCATGTCGCTGAGCGAGCTCTGTCGCAGGAATTCAGGATACTGGTCTATGAACGCCCGTTCGCGTTCGTTGCGATGGGTGAACTGCATAGCGTAGCGAGGAGAATCGGTCATCAGAGGGTTCCTGAGAGTGGGGCCTTGGTCGACGTGACCGCCGCGCGCTAGAGCATTTTGCGATCACGTTGTGACGTATCCGGCGTGGTGGATGTAGTTGACGCACTCTGCTGGCGTGAAGCGATCGAGTAGCTGTCCGACTCGCTGCCAAAGGCTTTCGGTGGTTCGTTCTGCGGCGACGCGCAGTAGGGAC
>CAMDCA010000023.1 GCA_945889645.1 Rhizobium sp. Q54 | reverse complement strand
ATCGGCTTTGTGGCGACCCCGTCACAGCGTGTTGCGGCGGCCAGCCGGGCGGCCAACCGATACGTTCCGATTGGCGCGGGTGCCACCCTTCCGCTCAGGAAGAAACGGAGACATCCCCTCCCTGGCCGCGAGAGCGCCGATTGACCTGTACGGTGACGTCGCCACGCAGTGACGACTCACTCGGAGCCGACAAAAAAGAATCGCCGCGGTGTACTGACGCGAACAGAGCACGCACACATGTCATTGCGTCGCGTGAGTCGTTGCGCTAACAGTCAATTCGTCGGTCGGCGTTTCTTGCGCGCTTTTGTCCTGCATCGACGCGCGCAGAGTTTGTGGACGCAGAGGCCCCGGGGTGACGTTTCGCTTTCGCGCTCTCGCATTTGCTGCCGCCGCCGCTGCGCTCGCGCCAGTTGCTGCTGAGGCGCAGCCTGCACAAACCTTCGACACGTTTCTGAGCGGCGTGCGCACCGAGGCGATCGGTCGCGGCATCCGTGCGCAGACGTTGGACACTGCTTTGGACGGCATCTCCCCGCTTGCCCGCGTGGTCGAGCTCGACCGCGCCCAACCTGAGTTCACCCGCACCTTCGAGCAGTATCTGGCCGGCACGGTCAGCGAAGCGCGTGTCATCCGCGGCAAGCAGATGCTAAACGAGAACCGCGCCCTTCTGGCCTTGGTTGAGGCGCGCTACGGCGTGCAGGCGCGCTTCGTCGTCGCACTGTGGGGCATCGAGTCCGACTACGGCCGCAACCTCGGCGGCTTCTCCGTCGTACAGGCCTTGGCGACGCTCGCTTACGATGATCGTCGCGCCGCGTATTTCCGTGGCGAACTCCTGAACGCACTCAAGATCATCGACGACGGCCACATCACCGCCGCCAACATGCGCGGGTCGTGGGCCGGCGCCATGGGTCAGGCGCAGTTCATGCCTTCGACCTTTCTGCTCGCTGCAGTCGATTTCGACGGCGACGGCCGCCGCGACATCTGGGGCAGCAAGGCCGACGTGTTCGCCTCGTCGGCGCAGTATCTGGCTAAGAGCGGTTGGCTCGGCGACCAGACGTGGGGCAGGGCCATCAAGCTGCCGGACAACTTCGACGTCTCGCTCGCCGCCCTCGCAACGCGGAAGCCGATCGCAGACTGGCAGGCACTCGGTGTGCGGCTACCCGACGGCGGTCCACTGCCGGCGCGCCAGCTGGAGTCGTCGATCGTGATCCCGACCGCCGGCACCAAGGCGCCGGCATACCTCATCTACAACAACTATCGGACCCTCCTGCGCTGGAACAACGCGGCGTTGTTCGCGGTTGCGGTCGGGACTCTTGCTGATCGAATCGGGGATGGCTAAGATACAAGATGCGGTTGTGAGTTCTGGGGGTACCTACTAGATGCGGCGGAGGGGGATGCGCGTCTTCTCCGCAATGGGCGCGTGCCTAGTCCTGTCCAGTTGTGCCCAGACCCAGCTCGCGGTCTTCGGCGCGAAGCAGGTCGGCCGCGAACCGGCGCCGGTGGCCCAGACGCCCGCGAGCGGGGGCACCTATAAGGTAGGGAACCCGTACGTCGTAAACGGCGTCACCTACCAGCCGCGCGAGAATCCGGTCTACAACGAGTCCGGAATCGCATCGTGGTACGGCAATCCGTTCCACGGCCAGCGCACCGCCAACGGCGACATCTACGACATGAACGCGATGACGGCGGCGCACCAGACACTGCCCATGCCGAGCTACGTGCGCGTCACCAACCTCGAGAACGGCCGCTCGGTGATCCTGACGGTCAACGACCGTGGCCCGTTCGTGCAGGGCCGCATCATCGACGTTTCGAACAAGGCGGCCCAGTTGCTTGGCTTCGTCGAGAAGGGCACCGCGCTGACGCGCGTCGAAGCCGTCTCGGCACCCACCGAGAACCTGATCGCCGCCCGCGGCGCCGTTCCGCGGACCGCAACGACTCCGGCTCCGGTCCAGATCGCGGCTGCGCCGCGTCCGGCGGTTGCCGTCGAAGCTCTGGCGCCGGTCACAGGCGTCCCGGTCGCCCGCCAAGTGCCGCTCAATCCCTTGCCTCGCGTAGTCAACGCCGCCATGCCGCCAGAGGTAACCCTGGTCGGCGTGCCGGTCGTCAACCGTCTCTACGTCCAGGCGGGGGCGTTCGCGTCGTACGACAGCGCCAACAATGTGCGGCTGGCGCTTTCGTCGCTTGGACCCGTGGCCATCTCTTCGGTCGACGTCAACGGCCGGCAGCTTTACCGCGTGCGCCTGGGGCCGCTGGATTCCGTGCCTCGCGCCGAAAGCACGCTCGGCATGGTCATCGCGCGCGGCCACACGGAAGCCCGAATCGTAGTCGAGTGATAGGCGTGCGCCATCGGGCGCCGCCGACGTCCCCCAGGGGAACCAGAGAGGAACCAGCCGTGCCGGACTTCGCTCGCACCCTGCATCACGCACTGCGCGCCCTGGCGGTGGTGGCGATGATGGCCATTTCGGCCGGCGTCGCCAACGCCCAGGCGACGATCGAGACCGTGGCGCAACGCGCCATCCTGATCGAGTACTCGACCGGACAGGTTCTCTTCGCCAAAGACCCGGACAGTCACATTCCGCCGGCCTCGATGAGCAAGATGATGCTGCTTTACATCCTGTTCGAGAACCTCGCCGAGGGGAAACTGACGATGGACGATACGTTCCCCGTCAGCGAGAAGGCCTGGCGCATGGGCGGCTCGAAGATGTTCGTGCGCGTCGGCACCCGCGTGTCCATCCGTGACCTTCTACGCGGCATCATTGTGCAGTCGGGCAACGACGCCTGCATCGTCGTGGCGGAAGGCCTCGGCGGCACCGAGGCGGCGTTCGCACAGCGCATGACCGACCGTGCCCGCGAACTTGGACTGACGAACAGCGTCTTCATGAACTCCAGCGGGTGGCCCGAGGACGGCCACGTCATGACGGTGCGCGACCTTGCCATCCTGGGCATGCACCTCGTCCACGACTTCCCGCAGTACTACGATATCTTCAGCGAGAAGAGCTTCACCTACAGCGCCATCCAGCAACCCAACCGCAATCCGCTGCTGTTCAGCTATCCCGGCACCGACGGCCTCAAGACAGGGCACAGCGAGGAAGCCGGCTACGGCTTGGTTGGCACCGCCGTGCGCAACGGCCGCCGCCTGCTGCTGGTGGCCACCGGGATGGCCAGCGAAGACCAGCGGGCCCGCGAGACCGAGCGCGTGATGGATTGGGGCTTTCGCGAGTTCGGCAACTACGAGTTCTTCAAACCGGGCGACATCGTCGCCGAGGCGCCCGTGTGGCTCGGCCAAAGGCCCACCGTGCAGCTGATCGTGCCACAAGGCCTGACCGTCACCATGAGCCGCACCGCGCGGCGCCAGATGACGGTGAAAGCGATCTACGACGGGCCGATTCCGGCCGGCATCAAGCAAGGCCAGCAGATCGCCACCCTGCGCATCGAGGCGCCCGACATGCAGCCCATCCAGTTGCCGCTGGTCGCCGGCGCCGACGTTGACCGGCTTGGCCTATTCGGCCGCCTCGGCGCCGCCGTGAACTATCTGGTCTGGGGCCCCGAGTGATTCCTCCCTTCCCCCGTGAGGGGGAGGGCAGGGGTGGGGGGACCTCTTGAGTCGCGGCCGCTTCATCACACTCGAAGGCGGCGAAGGCGGGGGCAAAACCACCCAAGCAGGTCGCCTGTGCGACACGCTCACCGCACGCGGCATTGCATCCATCACCACGCGTGAACCCGGCGGCGCGCCCGGCGCCGAAGAGATTCGCCAACTGCTGGTCGCGGGCGAGACAGGCCGCTGGGATCCGCTTGCGGAAGCGCTCCTGCATTTCGCCGCGCGGCGCGAGCACG
This sequence comes from Rhizobium sp. Q54, assembly GCA_945889645.1. GTDB lineage: Bacteria > Pseudomonadota > Alphaproteobacteria > UBA2966 > CAIVPW01 > CAIVPW01. Next base: position 29,821 of record CAMDCA010000023.1, on the reverse strand, counting down.
TCGTGCGCACCATTCAGCCGGCGCTTGATGCCGGCACCTGGGTGATCTGCGACCGCTTCACGGACTCGACCATGGCCTACCAAGGCTACGCCCAAGGTCTAGGCCGCCCCGCCGTCGAGGCATTGGAGAAGGCCGTGCTTGGCGACCTGCGCCCCGACCTCACGTTGGTTCTCGACCTTCCGGTCGAGACCGGCCTGCAGCGCGAGCGCAACAAGGGCCGCTATGCCCGCATGGGCGTCGCCTTCCACCAGCAGGTCCGTGATGCCTTCCTCGACATCGCCCGCCGTGCGCCCAAGCGCTGCGTCGTCATCGATGCTACCCATTCCATCGTGGCCGTATCCGGCGCAATCCTGGCCGCGGTAGACCGCCGCTTACTGTAAGGTCCGCCGCGACGCACTGCATGACCCTGCGCATCGGCAACATCACTCTGGCGGGCCGCGTGCTCAACGCGCCCATGACCGGCGTCTCCGACCTGCCGTTCCGGCGCGTCGCTGCGCGCCTCGGTGCATGCTACGTCGCGACCGAGATGGTGGCGTGCGACGAGTTCGCGCGCGGCCGCCCCGACGTCGTGCGCCGCGCGGCGGTGGGCGAGGGGCTGCCCCTCATGGTGATCCAGTTGGTCGGGCGCGAGGCGCGCTGGCTGTCCGAAGGCTCCAGGCTGGCGACTGCCGCCGGAGCCGACATCATCGACCTCAACATGGGCTGCCCATGCAAGGAAGTGACGGGCGGGCTGTCCGGCTCGGCCCTGATGCGCGACCTCGACCAGGCCGAGCGCCTGATCGATGCCGCGGTCGGCGCCACCACAGTTCCGGTCACCCTCAAGATGCGCCTCGGCTGGGACGACCACAGCCGCAACGCACCCGAACTCGCCTCTCGGGCCGAACGGGCAGGGATCCAAGCCATCACGGTGCACGGGCGTACGCGCCAACAGTTCTACAGCGGCGCTGCCGACTGGCGCGCCGTGGCGGCGGTCAAGGCGGCCACCCGGCTGCCGGTCATCGTCAACGGCGACATCACCGACCTCGCCTCGGCACGCAGCGCCTTGGCTCAGTCTGGCGCCGACGGCGTCATGATCGGCCGCGGCTCCTACGGGCGCCCGTGGGTGGCGGCGGCAATCGACCGTGGCCTGAGTGGCGGCGAGGGACCCGAGGAACCGGGTCTTGCGTCCCGCCTCGGCATCGCTCTAGATCACTTCCGGGAGACGCTACGGTTCTACGGCGACGCGCTCGGGCTCAAGACGTTTCGCAAGCACCTTGGCTGGTACGTCGAGAGTGCCCCGTGGCCGCTTGGCCCCGAGGAACGGCGGGCAGCCAAGTCGCGTTTGTGCCAGATCGCCGATCCGGCGACGGTTGAAGACGCCCTGACCCGTTTGTGGCTCGCAGAGCCCGTTGTGGCGTCGGCTGTAGTCGCGCGATAGCGAAGAAAAGATCCATGTCGGCGGGCGGTAAGCGCTAGCCAGGAGGAGTTCCGGTGCGATACATCAGTTACGTCGTTGTCGCGGTGGCAGTTGCCGCCGCAGTCCTGATCGCAATCTTCATGACTCCGAAGCCTCCTGTGAGCACTCCGCCCACGCCGCAACAAACCGCTGCACCCGCCGTTCGTCCCGCGCCGACACCCGCGGCAGGCGACGAGAACTTCGTCCTGCTCGAACTCAAGGACGGCATCGTCGAGATCGAGATGCTGCCGAACCTGGCGCCTACCCACGTCGCGCGCATCAAGGAGCTGGTGAACCAGAAGTTCTACGACGGACTGAAATTCCACCGCGTCATCGAGGGATTCATGGTGCAAACCGGCGATCCGCTGGGCAACGGCACCGGCGGCTCGGGCAAGAACATCAACGCCGAGTTCTCCAACGAGCCGCACGTCCGCGGCATCGTCTCAATGGCCCGCGCACAGAGCCCGAACAGCGCCGACAGCCAGTTCTTCATCGTCACGAAGGACTCGACCTTCCTCGACCGCAACTACACTGCCTGGGGTCGCGTGACCAAGGGCATGGATCTCGTCGACAAGATCAAGAAGGGCGACCCCAACCGCAACGGCGAGGTCGTCAACCCGGACACCATCATCACCATGCGGATGAAGTCCGCCGCTCCGGCCGCCGCGCGCTAGGCCGAGCGCCGCCGCATCGCCGCCGCAAGGCCCGCGAGTAGAACACCAGGATCGTCACGTAGATCAAGTCGGGCCGCGATTGCGGCCCGACTCCGATCATCACCATAACAGCTCAGTCACCGTGCCGGCCGTGCGGAGAGGTCGTCCACCAGCACCTGCATTTTGTTGCTGACGCGATACCCGGCGATGCGCGCCGCTTCGTTGCCTTGGTCCTGGCGCTGCTGGGCGTAGACCGGCTGCACCGAGAAGTCCGATGTCTGCAGCGCGCGCTCCGGGATGCCGCCGGCCCGCAATGCTGCGAAGACACAGCTCATTGCCATGCTGTTGGCAGTGATCGCAGCCACGGCGCCGGCCGCCAGGAAGAGGGCGAAGAGCCCTGCACAAATCGAAAAATACTGCCTCATGGTGCGATATCCTGCCCGCCAATCATGGCAAGCCTGCGTCCGTTGATGTCCCGCCTTGGCTAGTTCTACCGCGCCCGAAGACGACCTCGATTTCCACCCGCGCCATACCAGCATCCTGCTGGGCCAGGACGCGGCCGAGGCCGAGTTGCGCCGTGCCTGGGACAGCGGCCGCATGCCCCATGCCTGGCTGCTGGCTGGCCCGCGTGGCATCGGCAAGTCGACTCTGGCCTACCGATTCGCCCGCGCCGTTCTGGCCAGCACCAACGGCGGCGCGCTGTTCGGTGGCGGCGGCAGCGCCGAGCTTCCGGCCGAAGTAGCGGCCGACCATCTGGTTTTTCGCCGCGTCGCCGGGCAGGCCCACTCCGACCTGTGCACCGTCGAGACCGGCGTCACCGACAAAGGCGTCGCGCGCGAGCAGATCGTCGTCGGCGACGCCCGCGCCGCGGTGACGTTCTTCGCCCACACATCGGCGGAAGGCGGCTGGCGCGTCGCCATCATCGACGCCGCCGATGAACTCAACGAGGAGTCGGCCAACGCGCTCCTCAAGGTGGTCGAGGAACCGCCCGAGAAGGGCCTCGTCTTGCTCGTCGCGCACCGGCCGGCCTTCGTACTGCCGACCATCCGCTCGCGCTGCCGCATCCTGCGCATGAAGCCGCTGGGGCCGGGCGACGTCGCCCGCGTCCTGTCGCTGCAGTGGCCTGAACTCGCCGTCGACGACGTGGGCGCTTTGATGGCGATGGCCGAAGGCAGTCCCGGTCGCGCCATCGCGCTCGCCCAGGCCGACGGCGTTGGCTTCTATCGTGACCTGCTGGACTGGCTTGGTGCGCTGCCCAAGATGGACGTGCCGCTGATGCACAAGATCGCCGACCGTTTGGCGCGACGCGAACTCGGACGCGGCTTCCGCGCCGTAGCGACTCTGCCGGAGTGGGGCCTCATCCGCGCCATCCGCGCCGGCGCCGGCTTCCACCCCGACCACGAGGTGGTCCCCGGCGAAGTCGAGGTGCTGAGCCGCCTTGTCGGGCCGGGCAACCTTGATCATTGGGTACGCGTATGGGAAAAGGTTTCTCTCCTCCTCGCGCGGGGGATTGCCCTCAACCTCGAACGCAAGCAGCTTGGGTTGGTCGTCCTGTCGACGCTCGGCCGCGCCGCCCGAGGCTAACAACAGGAACCAGGGACCCGGCGCGCGGGTGTTGCAAGCGTCGTGCGGGGGGCACGCTAGGCGTGCACGGCACGCCTTCGGCGTGACGGCGCGCGCAGGGAACAAGATGAACAACCGCTATTACATCACCACGCCGATCTACTACGTCAACGACGCGCCCCATATCGGGCACGCCTACACGACGCTGGCGTGCGACGTCATCGCCCGCTTCATGCGCCTCGACGGCCGCGAGGTGATGTTCCTCACCGGCACGGACGAGCACGGCCAGAAGGTCGAAAAGGCCGCCGCCAACGCCGGCGTGGCGCCGCAAGCATTCACCGACAAGGTGTCGCAGAACTTCCGCAGTCTCGCGCAACGGATGAAGTACTCGCACGACGACTTCATCCGCACCACCGAGCCGCGCCACATCAAGGCGAGCCAGGCACTGTGGAAGGCGATTGAGGCCAGCGGCAACATCTACCTCGGCGCCTACGAGGGCTGGTACTCGGTGCGCGATGAAGCATTCTTCGCCGAAGAAGAGCTCGTGCCCGGACCCGGTGGCAAGAAACGCGCGCCGACCGGCGCCGACGTCGAGTGGGTCAAGGAGCCCAGCTACTTCTTCAAGCTGTCGGCGTGGCAGGAACCGTTGCTGCGCTACTACGAGCAGAATCCGCTCGCTATCCAGCCCGACTCGCGACGCAACGAAATCGTCAGCTTCATTTCCGGCGGCCTGCGCGACCTGTCCATCTCTCGCACCAGCTTCAAGTGGGGCATTCCGGTCCCGGGCGCGCCCGAGCACATCATGTACGTGTGGCTCGATGTGCTCGCCAACTACCTGACCGCAATCGGCTACCCGGACACCGACAGCCCCACGTTCAAACGTTTCTGGCCGGCCGACGTGCACGTCGTCGGCAAGGACATCGTGCGCTTCCACGCCGTCTACTGGCCGGCCTTCCTCATGGCCGCCGGCCTCGAGCCGCCGCGCCGCGTGTTCGCCCATGGCTGGTGGACCGTCGAAGGCGAGAAGATGTCGAAGTCGCTCGGCAATGCCATCGACCCGAATGTGCTCGTCGACCGCTTCGGCCTCGACGCGCTCCGCTACTTCCTGCTGCGCGAGGTGCCGTTCGGCAACGACGGGGACTTCTCGCAGGCGGCGATGATCCAGCGCATCAACAGCGACCTTGCCAACGACCTGGGCAATCTATGCCAGCGCTCGTTGAGCATGATCCAGAGCTACTTCGCCGGCGTGTTGCCGAAGCCGGAGCACCTATCGGATCGCGACAAGACGCTGTTGGAACAGGCATCGATGTTGCACCAGACGGTTGCGGCGTCGGTCTCGCGCCAGGCCCTCAACGACGCGCTGCAGGAGATCTGGCGCGTGGTCAGCGACGCCAACCGGTACGTCGATTCGGAGAAGCCCTGGACCGTGCGCAAGACCGACGCCGTGCGCGCCGGAACGGTGCTCTATGTCCTGGCCGAGACGGTGCGGCAGATCGCGCTGCTGTTGCAGGCCTTCATCCCCGACTCGGCAGGCCGTATCCTCGACCAGCTCGTCGTGCCAGCCGACCAGAGGACGTTCGCTGCGCGGTCGTCGCAACTGGTTTCGGGCGTTACGTTGCCGAAGCCCGAGGGCATCTTCCCGCGCTACGTCACCGAGGAGACGGGGGCGGCGAAGTAGGTGCTGGTCGATAGCCACTGCCACCTCGACTTCCCAGACTTCGCCGACGACATCGCTGGCGTGGTTGCGCGTGCCCGCGCCGCGGGCGTGGCCGGCATGGTGACGATCTCGACCCACTTTGATCGCGCCCCGAGCCTGTCGGCCATCGCGCAGCGTTTCGCCGGCGTGTGGTGCACTGTCGGCGTTCATCCGCACGAGGCGGAGAGTCACTCCGCAGTCACCGCCGTTTCACTGTGCGACGCGGTGAATGCCAACCCGCGCGTCATTGGCCTGGGCGAGACGGGTCTCGACTTCTACTACCAGCATTCGCCGCGCGAGGCGCAGGAACGCCTGTTTCGCGCCCACATCGCCGCGGCGCGCGAAACGGACCTGCCGGTCATCGTCCACACCCGCGAAGCCGACACGCGCACCATCGAGATCCTGTCGGAAGAGATGGCCGTGCGTCCGTTCACCGGCCTGATCCACTGCTTCAGCACTAGCCGAGCGCTGGCGGAGCAAGCGATCAAGCTCGGCTTCTACATTTCCGTCGCCGGCATCGTCACTTTTAAGAAGGCGGAGGAGTTGCGCGCCATCGTCGCCGACCTCCCGCTCGATCGCCTCCTGGTCGAGACCGACTCGCCGTACCTGGCCCCGATGCCGAACCGCGGCAAGCGCAACGAGCCGTCGTTCCTGGCCCACACGGCCGCGTACATCGCCGCGCTGAAGGGTGTCAGCGCGGATGAACTTGGCAGCGCCACCACGGACAACTTCTTCCGTTTGTTCACCCGGGCCGATCGCGCCGAGCTCGTTCCGGCCGCGGCATGAAGGTCACCATTCTTGGCTGCGGTGCCTCCGGCGGCGTGCCGCAGATCGGCGGCGCCGACGGGCAGGGAGACTGGGGTCAGTGCGATCCGGCCGAGCCGCGCAACCGCCGCATGCGCGCTTCGATCCTGGTGGAGGAGGGCGCCAGCCGCGTGCTGGTCGACACGTCGCCGGACTTGCGCGCACAGAGCCTGCAGTTCGGGATCAAACGGCTCGATGGCGTTCTCTATACCCACGACCACGCCGACCACACCCACGGAATCGATGAACTGCGCCGATTCCACTATGCCTCGCGCAAGACCATTCCGATTTGGGCGGACGCCAGCACATACCATTCGCTGACCACCCGGTTTGCCTACGCGTTCGAACCCGATGACCCGGGATACCGTCCGTTCGCCAAGGCGGACGTCATCAAGGGGCCGTTCGTCATCGGAGACGTCCCCGTGACGCCGTTCTCGCAGCATCACGGCAACATCACGTCCCTCGGATTTCGCTTCGGGCCGATTGCGTATTCGACGGACTTCGTCGACCTTCCGCCCGAATCGATCGAGACCTTGCGCGGCGTCAAGGTTTGGATCGTGGACTCTCTCAAGCGCGAGCCGCATCCGACCCACGCCAACGTCGCAACCGCCCTGCGGCTGCTGCACGAAGTCCGTCCGGAGCGTGGCGTGCTGACGCACATGACGGGCGGGCTTGACTACCGCACTCTCGCCGCGGAACTTCCGGACTGGATCGAGCCCGCATACGATGGAATGACCATCGAGGCGTAGGGAAGCCGGAGAGAAATGAATCAACAAGCGAATTCGCCGAATGCCGTACTCCTCTCCGCCGCGATGGTAGTCCTCGCCGGTGTTCTGGCCGCCGGCCAGTCGTTCGCGCAGGCATCGCCGGTTGCCAGTTACACCACGGCACAGGCCGAGCGCGGCAAGAAGGCCTACACCGACGCCTGCTCCGGCTGCCACGGCGACAAAATGGAGGGGGACGGGGACCGCGCGCTGCCGCTCGCCGCCGACCAGTTCAATTCGCAGTGGCTGGGCCGCCCGGTCATCGGCAAGTGGAACTTCATGGTCATGAACATGCCGTTCGATAAGCCGGGCGAACTGCCTAAGGAAACCTACTCCGACATCATGGCGTACATCATGCAGTTCAACGGCATCCCCGCCGGCGACGAACCGTTCCCGATCGCCCCGGCCGCCAACCTACTGATCCAGCGTCGTCGCTAGGATGTGATCCCCTCGCCATCGCGCGCGGGGGGATAGTCCCGCCCGGGGAAGGATAAGTTTCCATGCACATCCGCACGTTCGTTTACGGGGCGACAGCCCTGTTGATCGCCGCCGCCGGTTCGGCCTCGGCGCAGACGGTTACCTACACCGACGCCCAGGCACAGCGCGGCAACGACGCCTTTAAGTCGTCCTGCGCCAAGTGCCACGGCACCAATGCCACCGGGGGCGAGGGACCTCCGCTCGTCGGTGAGAAGTTCAAGACGGACTTCGGCGGCAAGGCCGCCAAGGCCTTGTACGAGAAGATGTCGAACGCGATGCCGTACGACGAACCGGGCACGTTGCCGAAGGAAACCTACGTCCTGATCATGGCGCACATTCTGAAGCTCAACGGCGTGCCGGCGAGCCCGATGCCGCTGGTGATCGATCCGCCCGGCACGATCCCGAAGTAGGGAGGCTACTGGCGGAGCGCTGCCGACACGGACTGGCGGTAGGTCAGGAGCGACGGGATCGCCGCCAGAAGCACGCCGATCCCGATGATGGTTCCGACCAGGGCATATTCCTGGAAGGACAAGGCGACCGGCAGTACCAGGCCGGTGCCGCTGGCGAACACGGCCGAGAGCAGCTTGGCCGTGCCCCAGCCTACGCCGAGGCCGAGCACGGCGCCGATGGCGATCATCAGCGTCACGTTCAGCCACACCGTCAGGAAGATGTACCCCTGCGAGGCGCCCATGGCGCGCAGCACCGCGATGGTCTTGCGCCGCAGGGCGAGGGCGGCGAGTACCGCCAGCAGGATCGCGCCAACCACCAGCACCTGCGTGATGACTGAAATGACCGCGAGCAGGTCGCGCACGTCGCCGACCAGCGAATAGATCTGCAGCAGCACCTCGGCGGGGAACAACGCCATGGTGCGATCGTCGGTGCGGTATTGCTGGCGCAATTGGTACGCCGCCGCGAACGACACCGGTTTCACGACGATCGCCGGCACGCCCGGCAGCAAGGCGCGATCGAACGGCGGCCCCAACGGCAGCGCCTCCAGTTCGGCGTCCGTGTGGTCGCGCACCGCACCGGCCTCGTGCGCTTCGCCGAGGTCATAGAGGTCCTCATACCCCTTGTGGCCAACGGGCAAGCCGTGGACCCACCACACCGCTTCGATCGGCGCCAGAATGGCGCGGTCCCACGGATTGCCAAGACGCGACAGGCGTCCGACCACGCGGTAGGCGAGGTGCGCGTGCTCGTCGGCGCCCTCGACCATGGCGATGCGCCCGTGGGTCGGCACGAACGTCTCGCCAACCTGCAGTGCGACGTCGGCGCCGATCACCACCTGGTTGATCGCCCGGAACGGAGTGCCCTGTGTGACGGTCCCGGTGTTCTTTTCGACGAAGGCGCCGGTGACACCGACGATCGGATAACCGCGATAGCTGTCGCCGAAACCGATCGGCGAGGCGAACTGCACCCGGCGGTCGTCGATCAGGTCCTGCAGCACCGCGCCCTCGACAAGATCGAGCGGACTCGGCTGTAGGTAAATGCTCGACAGAACAAGCTGGGTTTCGCTGCCGCGCGCCCCGATCAGCAGGTCAAAGGCATCGGCTGCCCGCGTGCTGCCTTCGCGAAAGGCGCGCTCCTGCGCCGAGACGCCAACGCCGAGGCCCACCGCCAACGCGATCAGCGCAATGACCGCGACAATGCCGGCGCGGGATTGCTTGAAGTCGGCGGCGATGACGGGCAGGGGATTCGGCATAGGCAGGGCCATGATAGCCAATCGGCGGCCCACCAACTATGGCTTGCCGCCGCGGCCGCGCCGCAATTTTGCGGCACTTTCGCGCAAGATTGACGCTACCGGCGGGCGACCGCTACATAGCCGGGCCATTTTCCGAGGGGCCTATGAAGAAGATCTCGATCCTGACGCGTTCCGTTTTCGCCTTTGCCGCAACCGTCGTCGCTGGTTCAGCGCTCGCGCAGACCGTTCCGGTGGTCTACACCGACGGCCAGGCAGGCGGTGGTAAGTCAGCCTACGCCGCCAGCTGCGAGAGCTGCCATGGCGACACGCTGCAGGGGCTGCTCGAGGCGCCGGCGCTGTCGGGCCCGCGCTTCGTCCAAACCTGGAAGGGCGGCACGGTGAAGGATCTGTACGACTTCGCCTTCATGTACATGCCTCAGGACAAGCCGAGCACGCTGTCGCCGCAGACCTACGCCGACATCATCGCCTACATCCTGCAGTTCAATAAGGTTCCGGCCGGCGACAAGCCGCTCGACGGCCCGCCCCCGGCCAACATGATCATCCCGAAGTAGGACCCTTGCGCCGTCTCGCTCGCCTTGGCTTCGCGGTCGCGGTCGGTGTCAGCGCCGGGATCGCCGCGCCCGCGCTTGCCGACCCGCGCGAGGACTTCCTTGCCGGGCGCACCAACGACTGCCCAAAATGCGACCTGACCAAGGTCGACCGCAAGCGCGCCGACCTCACCAACGCCAACCTTGCCGGCGCCAACCTCACCGAGGCCAACTTCCACGACGCCAAGCTGATGGGCGCCGACCTTACGGGCGCGGTGCTAGTGGGCGCCAACCTGAACAAGGCCGACCTGCGCAACGTTAAGCTGATCGGCGCCGACATGACCGACGCCATGGCGTACGCGGCGCGCATGAGCCAGGCCGACCTCTCCAACAGCAACCTGACGCGGGTCATTGGCCGCACGGCCGACCTGACGCGCGCCAAGCTGGTGGGCGCCGACTTGACGCAGAGCGATTTCCGCCAGGTTCGCATGGCGCTTGCCGACCTCAGCGGCGCCAACCTGACAAAGGCATGGATGGAAGAATCGCAGATGCGCGGCGTCAATCTGACGGGCGCCAACCTCAGCGGCGCGGGGTTGGCCCTGGTAGACCTGAATCAGGCCAACCTGACGCGGGCGATGGTGACCGACGCTGATCTGCGCAAGGCCAGCATCCGCGGCGCCACGGTCACCGGCGCCGATTTCAGCCGATCGCTCCTGCGTCAGGCCGACATGGTCGGGACGCCGCTCGACGGGGTCAAACTTGCCGGCACGATGATGCCGGACGGTACCGTAATTCCTTGATCGGCTAGCGCGCCGGCCCGAGCCAATACACCTCGGCACGTGTCTGGCTTTCGAACTGACCCTCGGTCGGTTGACCCGTGGTTGGGTCGCGTTCGAACTGGCCGGGCTTGCGGTAGTAGCGCACCTGCACGACGTAGCGCTTGCGCTGTGCCTCGTCGATCCGCTCGCAATCGAGCTTGGTGAACTGGCCACCGATATCGTGTTCACCCTCGGCAAGCTCTAGTCGCTTGCAGTCGCGCGCGATCGTGATGCTGAACTGCGATGTGATGAACGCGCCGTAGAGGTAGTGCTCATCGCGCACCTTCAGGAAGGCAAGGAAGTTGTCGACCTTGTAGTCAGGGCGGGGATCGGTGATCAGGCGCACTGCCTGCAAGATGCCGTTGTCATCAAACAGCGCCGAAGTGACGACCGGAAACTGCTTGTCCACCGTGCCGGCGTTGCGCGCCAGGCGCCCGTCCTCGAGTGCACGGGCGATGAATTCTTCCTCGTCGTCGTACTCGAAGTAGACCTCGTGCAGGCCCTTGTCGTCGGGCCGGCAGCGCATGAACTCCTCCCAGCCCTTGAGCGGTGTGAGGACCGGGCCGCCATTGCTGCCGCAGGCGTAGGCGCGGAACTCGATCCACGCCGGCATCTGGCTCACGGGCGTGCCGAGCTTGAGGTCCCAGATCGTAAGGCGTGCGGCCGAGGCGGGCAGGGCGACCGCCATGTATACTGCGCCGGCCGTCAATCCGGTGCGCGCGAGGTTTCGCAAGTTCATCGCTGCAATCTAACGCACGGCCGAGGCTCCGCAAATGCCGAGGCGGCCGGGATTGCTCCCGGCCGCCCCAACTTCGTTCAGCCGTTCGTGACTAGAGACCGAACACGAACAAGTAGCTGGAGTGCATCAGGTCCGTGAAACGGATCGGATGCACGTGCAGACCAGAGGTCTGGAACGCGATGTACTGCTTGTTGTTCACTGCGAACGTCATGGGACCCGCCTTGAGCGGCGTGCCGACGTTGAAGCTGAACACCTCTTCCAGAGTGTCGTCGTTATAGGCGACGAACTCGCCGTCGGTCAGCGTCGTGAAGATCAAGCCGCCGGCCGTGGCAAGAACGCCGGAGCGGATCTCGACCGGGACCGACACCTTGGAAACGACCTTGTTGGTCACCACGTCCACGGCAGTGATGCCGCCGTAGTACAGGTCGGAGTTGAACGTGCGGCCGACCATCGCGCCGGTCGTGGCGTTGACGCCCGTGCCACCGTTCTGGGTGTAGCAGCCTTCGGTGCCGACCGAGTACACCATGCGCTTGACCGGGTTGAACGCCGGCGGCTGGTGCGCCAGGCCGCCGTGCCAAGTTGGGCACACGCGCTCTGCGGGGTCGCCGCGCAGGGTGCGGGTGGCGGGAATGTAGGTCTGAACCGCCAAGCCCGGTTGATACTCAACCGGCTTTCCGGTCTTGGGGTCGATGCCCTTCGTCCAGTTCATCTCGTTGGCGTAGAGGCCAGCGTTGATGAAGGCGCCGCTACGGCCGTCGAGATTGTAGTAGAAGCCGTTGCGGCCAAAATGACCGACGATGTGGCGCATCGTGCCGTCCACCGGGATGTCGTAGATCAGGTGGATGCCGTTCTCGTCGTAGTCCCAGCCGTCTTGCGGCGTGTACTGGAAGTACCACTTCAGCTTGCCGGTATCGATGTCGAGCGCGACCGCGGCGTCGGTGTAGAGGTTGTCGCCCGGACGGAACTCGACGTCATACTGCGGAACCGGGTTGCCGGTGCCGGTGACGTAGCTGCGGGTGTCCTTGTCGTAGGAGCCGACCGTCCACAGTCCGCCGCCACCGTGCTGCCAGGCGTTGTTGCCGATGTCCTTCCAGGTCTCGGCGCCCGGCTGGCCCGGACGCGGAATCACTTCCCAGCGCCACAACTCGCGGCCGTTGGTCAGGTCGATCGCGGCGACCCAGCCGTTGGCGCCGCCGTCGCCGGCGCCGTTCTGCACGATGGCCTTGCCTTCAACCGTCAGTGGCTGGCTGTTGAAGCGCTCGCGGCTGCCCCACTCGTTGGTGACTGCCACCTGTTGATCCCAAATCAACTCGCCGTTGTCGCGGTTGATCGACACGACTCGGCCGTCTTGGGTCGCGTTGATGATGGCGTTGCCGTACATGGCAATGCCGCGCGTCAACGACGAGTTGCCGGTGTGGATGATCGCCGGATCATTGACCCACAGCAGATCGCCGCGTTTCGGATTGCGAACGTCGATCTTGAAGGTGCGGCCCCACTCGGAGTTGGCATAGAGGAAACCGTTGTCGACCAGCGGGTTCGACATGACGTTCGGGCCGTTGTTGCCCACCACGTCATTGGCGCCGCCTAGCGACATCGCCCAGACCATCTTCAGGTTGGCGACGTTGGTGCGGTTGATCTGAGTCAGGCCCGAATAGCGCCACGACTTCAGATTCTGGTTCGAGGTGAGCCAGTTCTGCGGCTCGTTGTCGGCGTTGAGCAGGCGGTCGTTGCTGACCGACAGCGTATAGTTTGCCGGCGGCAGCTGAGCGACCGGTGCCGGTGCGGCAGGCGCGGCCGGTGCGGCGTTCTGTGCGAACGCCGGCACCGCAAAAGCCACGGTGGCGACACCCGCCAGCATCATCGGCAGAAGCCGATGGGAATGCTTCGTCATGGTTGTGGTCTCCTCCCAGTAGATCCAGGACGCGCGACCCCGAAAAAGCGGCGCGCCTGTGCGGCAGGCTACGGGAATCGGAATCACAGAACAAGGCGTGGGTTGCGAATCCGGTGGTTGCAGAGACGCGCGTCCACACGTAAAAACGGCGCCCTGCTTGAGGCAGGACGCCGCTCAGAAGAAGTGCAGGCTTTCAGCCGCTAAAACTGGAAGACGCGTATGCCGCCCTGGGTGGTCGTCGGCAGCATCCGGTAATCGGATTCAAGCACACGAACCTTGCTGACAAATCCTGTCTGCGGATCGATCCATTCGCCCAGGCTGAGCTTGCCGGTTGCCGCGACCTTGATATCGAACGGCACAGTCTCGATGACGCGCTTGGCGTAGATGACCACGATGTCTTCCGGCCATTCGCTGATCTCAGCGCAGAACGGACAGACGGCCATCGGGATGGTGGTCAGGACGAAGAACTTGGAGTCGGGCTTCAGGGGCGGGGCCATGAAGCCCTGAAACTGTACGTCCTTGCCCTCGAGGTCAGTGGCTTGCTTCGAGAGCGCGCCGGCACCGGCGTAGAGGTCGGACACCTTCAGGTTGGTCACGGCTGCACTGGCAGCCAGCGGCGCGAACGCGGACGGAAGCGCAACGCTTGCAGCAGCTCCTGCAATCCAGTGGCGGCGGGTGATCAGAGCCATCGCTTGCGAACTCCAGAGTGGCCGACCGGTTGCGGAGAATGTAGACCATTGATACGGCGATTCAATCGGGCTTGCGGCGCGCCTGACCGGCCCATCCCGCAGCTTATCGAATATTTCCGATAATACATCTTATGCGATCTTTGGCATAGGACCGGGCTACCGGCGATCCACCGCGCGAACCCCAATCCCAGCCGCCGCCAGAACTGCCCAATCGCGCGCATGATCGCCATGCCGCATCAAACGCCAAAGCAACCACAGTGCCAAGGCGGACCCGAACACCAAGCTCGCCCGCGTCAGCTCCCAAACGAACCGGCGCAGCACCGCGGTGCGCAGGGCGTTCGGCTCGGGATTGCCGCCTTGCCAGCGTGTCAGGAACGCGCGCGACCGGGTGCCGGGCGACCGGAGTTCTTGCGACAACCTGCCGGTGAAGGCCATCCGGGCCATCTGGCGCGCCAGGCGCGCGCTCAGCACGCTGCGTCCGATCTCGCCAAGATCGTCGGCGATCGGCGCGGCCTCACCACGCTCAATCAGCTTCTCCGCCATATCAAACAAGGCCGCTAAGTTCTTGCTGGAGCTCAAATCCCGCACCAACAGCACAGCTCCGAGCAGAACCAGCAATAGCGGTGGCGCTAAGGCCTGGTCGATCATTGGTCGGCCTCGCCGGGTTCGATCACCAGACCAATGCCGTGCAGAGTCGCTTGGATGTGTTTGCGATACGCCGGGGAACGTCGCACCAGGTCCAGCTCGTACTGCAGGCGCCGTTGGCGCTTCTCATACAAGCGAATCACCGGCACGCGGGCGAACAGGAGCCCCAACAGAGCGAGGATGAGGAGATAGCCGATCATGATGCGGACCCAGAGCGGGATGGTAGGTTGTCCGCCCACTCCGGAGGAAGCCTGATGGACGATACGACCACCCGCGGCGCCGCCAGCGCCGGCCAGCGGCCGGACACAGCCGCGTCCATGGCACGGCTGCTCGACATTATGGCCCGCCTGCGCGACCCGAAGACCGGCTGCCCGTGGGACCGGGAACAGAGCTTCGCCACCATCGCCCCCTACACGATCGAGGAGGCCTACGAAGTCGCCGATGCCATCGGGTCGGGTGACCGCGGCGGCCTGCTCGAGGAGCTTGGCGACCTACTGTTCCAGGTCGTGTTCTACGCACAGATGGCGTCGGAGCGCGGCTGGTTCAACTTCGCCGACATCGCTACCGGCATCAGCGACAAGATGGTGCGCCGCCACCCCCACGTGTTCGCCGATGCATCGATTGCCACCTCCGCCGCCCAGGTCGAGGCCTGGGAGGTGACCAAGAAGCGCGAGCGGGCCGAAAAGGCCGCCGCGCAGGGCCAGCGGCCTTCCGCGCTGGACGGGGTGCCGAAGCCCCTTCCCGCCCTGGTCCGCGCCGAAAAGCTGCAGAAGCGCGCCGCCCGCGTCGGCTTCGACTGGCCGGCCGCCGACCAGATCCTCGACAAGCTGCAGGAAGAGTTCGACGAGCTGCGCATCGAGCTCGCCCAAGGCGACAAAGCGCGCATCACCGACGAACTCGGCGACGTCCTGTTCTCTTGGGTCAATCTCGCCCGGGTACACCACGTGGATCCCGAAGAGTCCCTGCGCAGCACCAACGCCAAGTTCGACCGCCGCTTCCGCCGCATCGAGGCCTTCCTGGCCGAGCGCGGCAAGGCGCCTCAAGACTCGACCTTGGCCGAGATGGAGGAGTTGTGGCAGCGCGCCAAGGCTGAGGAGCGAGCGGCCCCTGCCAATCCGATGACGAGCCCGCGATGAAGGACCACGTCGCCTTCATCACCGGCGCCACTTCGGGCTTCGGCGCCGCGACGGCGCGGCGCTTCATTGCCGACGGCGCCCGCGTCATCGCCACCGGCCGGCGAAAGGACAGGCTCGACGCGCTGCGCGAGGAATTGGGCGACCGGCTGCACCCGGTCGTCCTCGACATGCGCGACGACCAGGCCCTGCTGTCGGCAATCGACGCCCTGCCCGCCGCGTTCGCCGGCGTGACCGTCCTCGTCAACAATGCCGGCCTGGCGCTGGGCCTGGAGCCGGCCGACCGGGCCAGCCTCGACGAGTGGATCGAGATGATCGAGACCAACGTGCGCGGCCTCGCCGTTCTGACCCGGGCGGTGCTACCGGGCATGGTCGCGCGCGGCCGCGGCCATGTGATCAATATCGGCTCGGTGGCGGGCGGGTACCCCTACCCCGGCGGCAATGTCTACGGCGCCACCAAGGCGTTCGTGCACCAGTTCTCGCTCAATCTGCGCGCCGACCTGGTGGACAAGAACGTCCGCGTCACCTGCATCGAGCCCGGTATGGCCGAGACCGAGTTCTCCTTGGTGCGCTTCAAGGACCAGGCGAAGGCCGCCGCGGTCTACCAGGGCGTCGTGCCGCTGACCGGAGAAGATATCGCCGAAACAATCCATTGGGTGGCGACCCTCCCTGATCACATCAACATAAATCTGATCGAGTTGATGCCCACCCAACAGGCCTTCGGCGGCTTCGCGGTGAGCCGCAAATAGCAAAGGGGCCGGTCTTGCGGACCGGCCCCTCTTTTCGTTTGGCGTTGGCTTCGGAGGCTTCGGCTTAGAAGTCGTCCATACCGCCCATGCCGCCCATTCCGCCGCCGCCGCCACCGCCGCCACCGGCGGCCTTCTTTTCGGGGCGCTCGGCGATCATCGCTTCCGTGGTGATGAGCAGGCCGGCGACCGACGCGGCGTCGGTCAGGGCCGTGCGCACGACCTTGGTGGGGTCGATGATGCCGGCGGAAACTAGGTCGCAATACTCTTCGGTCTGGGCGTCGAAGCCCCACCGGGTGTCCTTCTGCTCAAGCAGCTTGCCGGCGACGACGGCACCGTCGATGCCAGCGTTCTCGACGATCTGGCGCAGCGGGGTCTCGAGGGCCTTGCGCACGATGTCGACGCCGACTTGTTGCTCGTCGTTGTCCGCCTTGAGCGCCTTCAGGGCGCGGGTGGCATAGAGCAGAGCGGTACCGCCGCCCGGCACAATGCCTTCCTGAACCGCGGCGCGGGTGGCATGGAGCGCGTCTTCGACGCGGTCCTTGCGTTCCTTGACCTCGATCTCGGAGCCGCCGCCGACCTTGATGACCGCAACGCCGCCGGCCAGCTTGGCCAGGCGTTCCTGCAGCTTCTCCTTGTCGTAGTCGGACGTGGCGTCCTCGATGGCGGCGCGGATCTGGTTCACGCGGCCGTCGATTTCCTTCTTCTTGCCGAGACCGCCGACGATGGTGGTGTCTTCCTTGGTCATCGACACCTTCTTGGCGCGACCCAGCATGTCGAGGGTCACGTTCTCAAGCTTGATGCCGAGATCTTCGGAAATCATCGTGCCGCCCGTGAGGATGGCGATGTCTTCCAGCATCGACTTGCGGCGATCGCCGAAGCCGGGAGCCTTGGCAGCGGCGATCTTGAGGCCGCCGCGCAGCTTGTTGACGACGAGGGTGGCGAGCGCCTCGCCCTCGATGTCCTCGGAGATGATGACGAGCGGCTTGCCCGACTGAACGATGGCTTCCAGGACCGGGAGCATCGCCTGCAGGCTGGAAAGCTTCTTCTCGTGCAGCAGGATGTACGGATCGTCGAGATCGACCAGCATCTTGTCGGCGTTGGTGACGAAGTACGGCGACAGGTAGCCGCGATCGAACTGCATGCCCTCGACGACGTCGAGCTCGGTGTCGAGGCCCTTGGCCTCCTCAACCGTGATGACGCCTTCCTTGCCGACCTTCTCCATCGCGTCGGCGATGTACTTGCCGATCTCGACTTCGCCGTTGGCGGAGATGGTGCCGACCTGGGCGATCTCGTCCGAGGACTTGACCGGCTTGGAGCGCTTCTTGATGTCGTCGATGGCGGCGGCGACGGCCATGTCGATGCCGCGCTTGAGGTCCATCGGGTTCATGCCGGCGGCGACCGACTTCAGGCCTTCGCGCACGATTGCCTGGGCCAGCACAGTGGCCGTCGTGGTGCCATCGCCCGCCTCGTCAGAGGTACGGCTGGCGACTTCGCGCAGCATCTGCGCGCCCATGTTCTCGAACTTGTCGGACAACTCGATCTCTTTGGCGACCGAAACGCCGTCCTTGGTGATGCGCGGAGCGCCGAACGACTTCTCGATGACGACGTTGCGGCCCTTGGGGCCGAGCGTCACGCGTACGGCGTTCGCCAAAATGTCGACGCCGCGCAGTAGGCGCTCGCGCGCGTCCTGATTGAACTTAAGGTCCTTGGCTACCATGCGAATTGATTTCCTTGTTCTAGCCCGCGCTTCGCGCTCGGCCCTTACTCGACGATGCCCATGATGTCGGACTCTTTCATGATCAACAGGTCTTCGCCGTCGACCTTGACCTCGGAGCCCGACCACTTGCCGAACAGAATCTTGTCGCCCTTCTTGACGTCGAGCGGGACGATCTTGCCGTCCTCGCCGCGCGCGCCCGGACCAACGGCCAGGATCTTGCCCTGGCTCGGCTTCTCCTTGGCGGTGTCGGGGATGATGATGCCGCCGGCCGACTTGGTGTCCTCTTCGACGCGCCGTACGAGCACGCGGTCGTGCAACGGCCTGATCTTCATGGTCACGTGAGGTTCTCCTCGCATTTTTGAAACATTCCCCGCGCCGGCCGCAGCCTCGAAAGGCCCACACGCAGCGGCGCTTGGCACTCCCTATCGTGGAGTGCCAGTTGATATAGGGACGGGTCCGGGGCGTGTCAACGCGGGGTGGGTAACCCCCGCCCATCTGGGCGGCGCAAGTACGCGGGAAATACGCAGATCACCGCCCCGTGAAGGCGGTTTGCGAACTGACAAAAAAAGTGTGCGCGCCAGCCTGCCCGCGGGGGTCTCGGCGTTAGATAGGGAGCGCCCAGCCGCGGTCAAGCCGCGGCGGCGCCCTACCCGGCCCGGTCGGCCTAGTGCGACACTACGCGAGCCGCCCGCGCCTCGCGCAGTGTGGCGCGCACCGAGTGATGCGACGGCCGCTTGGCGAAGGCCCAGTGTCCGGTGCCACGGCTGGGCAGGGCACGGAGCGCCGAAAGGTCCCGGCTTTCCCACCGGCGCCAACTTGCGGGTCACCACACTCGATCGCGCGGCGCTGCGCGAGGTCGTGATGTGCGGGCTGCCCGGCAGCGAGATGCCGTACTTCAGCAGAAACGCCTACGCGACGGTCGCGTGCTTCGGAATGAACGGCGCCCAGATCGGCACCCAGAAGCCGCCCAACGCCGAGACGTTTCTTTCAGACGCGCAGATCGACGCGGTCGTTGACTACCTGTTCGCCAAAGTCGTGGGCAAGGGTCCCATCACCAACGCGGTGTGCCAAGACTATTACGGCCCGACGTCGCCGGTCTGCGCCCGCTATCCATGAGACTGAGTGCGGCCGTCTTTGCCGCGCTGCTGGCGGTTGGCGGCGCTTGCGTTGCCGTGGCGCAGGTGACAGCACCGGGCGGCGTTGCGCCCGGCAAGCCGTCGATCTGGGACCTCCGGCCGCTCGGGCGGCACTTCGCCGAGCTGCCGTACGCGCAATTCACCGACTTCGCCTGCGGCACCAACGGCGGGCCACCGTCCCAGGCCATTGCCGGCTGGCACGAGTACGCGCGCTGCGGGGCCGAGAAGGAAACCGGCCTGCACGAGGTCCACTTCCGCTACGACGACGAGGACGAGTACTGGGCGCTAGCCAACAACCTGCGCGGCCAGGTGTTCGGTGGCACGATGGTGTTCAGCCATCCCGTCGTCGTGTCGGCACTGTTCACCGACGATGGATTCGTGACCGGCCTGCGCATCGTCACCGACCCGCGCACCGATACCGAGACGCGCCGCCGCTCGGTGGCGATGCTGAGCTTCTTTCTGTCGCTGTACGCCGATGCAGCATTCCAGTGCGAGAGCCTGCCGCCGACCGCGGACGAGACGGCCGCGGGCCCGCGCTTCATCAAGGAGCGCTGCCGCGCTGAAACTCCGGGGCGCACGTTGGTTGGGGAGGGAAACTATTACCGCAAGGCGGGACAGTTCGCGTTCGACCCACGCGTCCAGGGCGAGGTTCCGCTCGAAGGTCAGTTCTGGAGCGAGACGCGTCTGCTCGAGCGCATGACGGCTGAGATTGTGAACCGGGCCGCCACGGCGGCGCGGTACCAGGACTGGCAGCCGCCGCCGTCCGCGCCGGCGTTGAAGGCTCGCGATTGCCCCGGCTGCGACCTGACCGGCATCGATCTGAAGAGGGCGGACCTACGCAACGCCAACCTGGCGGGGGCGAACCTCACCGACGCCAACCTTCATGACGCCATTCTGGCCGGCGCCAAACTGCAAGGCGCGATCCTCACCGGCGCCAACCTGAACAAGGCGGACCTGCGCCGTGCCGACCTCAGCAACGCGCAACTTGGCGGCATCATGGCGTACGAGGCGCGCCTGGATGGGGCTAACGCGGCCGGAGCGGACTTCACCTTGGCGGCGATGGGCAAGGCGTACCTGCTGACGACCAATCTCTCCGGCGCCAACCTGACGCAAACGGACCTGGGGGAAGCGCGCCTAGGCAACGCCAACCTGCGCGGTGCGACGCTCTACAACACCTGGTTCTATCGTGCGCGGCTGGAGCGCGCCGACCTCACCAATGCTCTGGCGGAGAAGGTGGTCCTGTATGGTGCGCTGCTCAACGGCGCCGACTTGACCGGCGCCGACTTGCGTGGCGCCGAGATGGAAGATGCCGACCTACAGCGCGCCAACTTCGCTGGCGCCGACTTACGCGGTGCGTTGCTCACCGGCACGAAGCTCCTCGATGCGAGATTTGATGGCGCGAAGACCGACGGCGCCAAGTTCCCGGCCGGCTTCACGCCGCGCTAGCCTGACGTTCCACGAGGTGGATCGGGCACGGTGGCCCGACCTCGAGCGTCTGTTCGAGGCGGGTGGCGGCCCGAAGGGTTGCTGGTGCATGGTGTGGCGCGCGACGCCAACCGAGGCGCGCGACAGATCCGGCACCGCACGCAAGGCTACCTGCGCCTAGCCTGCACGAGCCGGCGCAACGCGAGCTGAGCTATGCGCCCTCTAACGTAACCCCTGCAGTAGGTCGTTCACCAAGATCAACGGCAAGCGAGCCAAGACGAACAGGATGGAGCCGAGGCAGCCCCAAACGGTTGCTTCCATCGTCGGCCCCTCCAAGTACACTGACTAACCCGTCCGTGCGCTACGAGACGGACGACGGCATTCGCGGAGCGCGTGTCAGGCGCATGGCGCTGCGGGCCCGCCTGCTGGCGCCGCTCCGACCTCGTGGAAGTCTCTTGCGCTCGCGCGCCAGCCGACGAACCGGAATAAGTCCGCGAGGCCGAACGATTCCTTCTCGCCGACGGCGACCCACAGTTTGCCTGGGCGTACGTCCGGATCCCAAGCGACGATGTAGCCGACACCGGCAGACGGTAGCGTCAAAGTCCGTTCGACGAGAATCCACGAATCCGTTCCGGTAAATGGCTCGCGGAAGGCTCGAGCCGTTTCGGCGTTCAGCACTTCGACACCCATTCCGGCCGGAATCGCGAACGGCAGTTGGCCCTGCGGGGACGGCAGGCCCGGGGCGATAACGGCGAGAGTGGGACGATACCGTTCCAGTCGATCAATCGTCGGAACACCGAGTTGAACGAACAGCCCCTTCCCAGCTTCCGGCGCGCTGAACCGCAGCCACAGCTGGCGATTGTCGCAGGTGATGTCGTGATACACGACGATGGAGTGGTCGATGTTCTGCACCGGGTAGGCGCGGTCGGGACCGCTGTACTGCCCGTTGCTGAACGAAGGCTTATGGGCGATGGCCGGTGAGGCAACGGTGAGCGCCAAGACCATCATGGCTGCGTGCAAAATGCGCATGGAGTCGTCCTTTGGGGGCTAGGGGTTCACGGCGAGCGCCACCTGACGGAGGTCGATGCAGCCGGCCCGGAATCCTCCCTCGCAGTAGGCGAGGTAGAATTCCCAGAGCCGACGGAATCGACCGTTGAGGCCCTGCGCCTCGACCAGCGGCAGGGCTGTTCGGTACCGGGTCCGCCACTCGGCGAGAGTGCGCGCGTAGTGCTCTCCGTAGCGCGCGTTGGTGGCGGAATCCGGCCTGCTGCCCAGGGCAGCGAAAAGTGCCACGAGGTTCGGGTAGGTCGGTTCGTTGTAGACGATGAAACCGACATCGACCGGAACCGACCCGCCGCGCCAGGGTACGTGCACAGTGTGGGCATGTCCGCCGACGCGCTTGTTCGCCTCGAACAAGGCCACGTCATACCGCCGGGGCAACAGCCACGCCGCAGCAAGCCCGCCGCCGCCGCCCGCAACCGCAATCCGTCGCACGATATTCCCTGCTCCCCTGCCGAAGTATCCGGTCGCCCCCGCGCGGGCGACCGGTACGCTGGTTCTGCATACGCCGCGGGACGGCCGGCGGATCACCGGAATGCGCGCTATGGTGATCCGCGCTACTGCTTCCTCGTATACGTAGTATGTTGGCGTGTGCGCTGCAGAGCGGTAAGCCGTTGTTACGTGACGGCCACCGCCGACCTACCCTGCTTCTGCGGGTTGTTCGGCCGGACGCCGTGCTCTTCGCCGGCCTGGACTGCCTGCACTTGGTGGTCCGGGCGCAATGTTGGTCGGCCGGGCGCAGCGCCGACCAATCCTTCTCTGGCGGGGACTTCCCGGCCGCCACCTTGGAGCCCGTACGGCGTTGGACCATGCCCTTCTTTTCGAGCTGAGCCAGCAACTGACTCATTCATCATGCGCCTGGGTGCATCCACACTCCGGCAAGTCCGCAACCCTCTCCGAGACCGCCACTTGACCGCCACTCGTCCGACATTCGGCGGCGATCCACCGAACGAACGCCCCCGTACCACTCAACAGCGACCCCGCGTCCGGACAGGACAGGTCAACGACATGACTTTTGCCACCACGTTTCCCCTTCCGCTCGCGCGCCTGCTGCTCCCGGAAGCGGTTCTGCCGCGCGCGCACCTGAAAGCTGTGCTGAGGCGCGAACTGCGGCGCGGGAGCCTCTCGGTCACCCTACCGGACGGGTCGCACGAGCGAATTGACGCGCCGTTGCCCGGGCCTAATGCGCAAATCGCCGTGCACCGATGGAGGGCGCTTTACCGGCTCGTGACGGATGGCGGCATCGGGTTCGCGGATGCTTACCTCGATGGCGAGTGGGACAGCGAAGACCCGGCAAAGGTGGTGGAGCTTGCCGCATGCAATCGCGAGGCGATGACCGGCGCGTTGGCCGGGGGCTTGATCGCGCGCGTCGCGGCCCGACTTCGCCACGTGCGAAACGCCAACACGCGGACGCGCAGCAAGCGCAACGTCAGTGCGCACTGCGACCTCGGCAACGAGTTCTATGCCCTGTGGCTCGACCCGAGCATGACCTATTCCTCCGGAATTTACGCGGAGAATGACAGCACACTGGCGGCAGCCCAAGAGGAGAAGTGCCGGCGCATGCTCGATCTTCTCGAGGCGACACCGGGCCAACACATCCTGGAGATCGGGTGCGGATGGGGTGGCTTTGCGTGTTCTGCCGCGCGGAGCGGTATGCGTGTTACCGGCGTCACCCTGTCTCGCGAGCAGTTCGAGTGGGCACGCGCCAGGGTGCGGGCCGAAGGATTGGCTGATCGCGTTGAACTCCGCCTAGCGGACTATCGTGAGCTTGTGGGCCAGTACGACCACATTGTCTCCATCGAAATGATTGAAGCGGTCGGCGAGGCCTATTGGCCGCAGTATTTTCGCGGCCTTCGCTCGCTCCTGAATTCGGGCGGTCGGGCGGCGCTCCAAGTCATCACCATCGACGACGCGCTATTCGATGAATATCGCCGCGACCCGGACTTCATCCAGACTCGCGTCTTCCCCGGCGGAATGCTGCCGTCGCCCTCCAAGCTTGCGGGCGGCGCGGTGGACGCCGGTTTTCGTATCGCCGCCGACGAGCGCTACGGCCAGCACTATGCGCGCACTCTCGCGGAGTGGCGGACACGATACCGGGCAGCATTGCCGCACATCGGAGCGCTTGGCTTCGATGCGCGTTTCCGTCGTTTGTGGGACTTTTACCTTGCGTACTGCGAGGGCGCATTCCGGGCGCGCAGCATTGACCTCCATCAGATCGCCCTTGTCGTGGACGCATAAGCGGGGATGAAATGAGGTCTTTCAGCCGGCTCCTCTGGACTGCCTGTTTGCTGCTGCCCACGCTCGCCGCCGGCGCACAGGACACAACACTCGCCCCACTGCAAACTATCCCGAGCGTGGACGTGACGCGATACACGGGGCGCTGGTACGAAGTCGCCAAATTCCCGAACCGATTTCAAACCCAATGTGTGTCCGATACGGTCGCCGAGTATCGGCCGCTCGGCAATGGGCGCGTCGAAGTCCGCAACCGGTGCGGTCTGCAGGATGGCACCGTGGAGGACGCCGTCGGCGTGGCGCGGCAGATTGGCGCGGCCGAGTCGCCCAAGTTCCAGGTGCGCTTCGCTCCGGCATGGCTCTCGTTCCTGCCGGTGGTTTGGGGCGACTACTGGATCATCGACCTGGACGCCAATTACACGCTTGCTGCGGTCAGTGAACCGAAGCGCGAGTACCTTTGGATCCTGTCACGCTCACCCGTCGTGGATGCCGAAACCTACCGCGCCTTGCTCACTCGCTTGCGGGCGATGGGCCTGGACATCAACAAGCTCGCTACCACGAAGCAGACGGGCGCCTGAGCCACCGCAAAGGCGGCACTTACTCGGCATCGCCCTTGGGGCGTTCCTTCGTCTGCCGGGCGGAGGGGCTACGTGCCAATCAACTCTGGTCCTACGACTTCATCGAGGACGTGATCCACAACGGGCGCGGCGAAGATGGCGCGCGAGGCTGGCGGCGTCGCTGCGCCGTAGGCGCATCTAGTAAGGCCGCCCGTCCTTGTGGCTAAACACCCAGCGGCCGTCCACAAGTTCGGCATTCAGATCATCGTTCGGATAGGTGGCGTCGTCGCCGGGCGTGCGGTCGCCGACCTCGAGGTAGACGACGTTGGCACCGCTGTGGTTTACCAGGCAGTGGGCGACGCCGCCCGCCGGAAAGCCCGCGCACATGCCCGGCGCCAGTTGCTGTTCCCCCTGGTTGGTTACGAGCGTCGGTGTTCCCTCGACCACGTAGATGAATTCGTCCTGCTTGCTGTGCCGGTGCAACATCGCCGAGCGGCTGCCCGGCGGCAGCAGGGCGAGGTTGACGCCGAAGTTCTTCAGCCCGAAGGCGTTGCCGAGCGCGCGGCGCACGCGGTGCTTCAGCAGGCCATAGAACGGCTCCGGCGAAACAGAGGGCACCTTGTTGGGCGCCACCGCCATGGCATCGAGCGCCAGCGGATTATCGGACGGGGGTGGTCATGGCGGCGCAGTATGCCGCCATTCCCGTCCCGAGGCCAGATTCCGCGCCGCCTACGCCTTGCGGAAGGACAGCACCACCTCGCCCAGCCGGAAGCCGAACTTGCTCATGACCGAGTGGTTCAGCATCACGCGCGAATCCTGCAGGTACATCCAATCGTCGAACGTAACGTTGTAGGTGCGCCCATCCACCTCGAGCGCGAGGCGGTACACCCACTGCAACGCATTGCCATAGGCTCGGCCCTGCGCGGTGCCGATGACGTCGCCCGCGGTCCCGGTATAGGTGTGCGCATCGGACTTGTGGATGGTCCACACGCGGCGCGAGGTGGTGCCGTCGGCGTAGGTGAAGTTCTCGTCGAGCACCAGCGCGTCGCCCTGAGTCGAACCCTCGATCGCCACTGTGAAACGGCGCACGACGCGGCCGGAACGATCGGCAAAGTAGCCCCACGCATCGACGCGGCCGTTGAAGTACTCGTAAAGATCGAGCGTGGGCTTTTCGGAGGCATATACCTCGGGCGAGACGCCGGCGCACCCTGTCACGAACAGGATCGGCGCGGTCAGCAACGCAAGCAGGCGCGGGTATTTCATGGCAACGCTCCTTGGGGTCGGGGGCGAACGGTGAGGGGAAGCAGGCCTGCGGCGAAGACCTTGAGCGCGCAGGGGATCAGGCAGTAGGCAAGCTGCAGAGGCGCTGCCGTGGCGGGTTGGCCGGGCACGTAGCCAAGCGCGCTGACCAGCGGCAAGCCGATGCCCGCCGCGGCCGCCAAGGTCAGTTTTGTGGCGAGCGTCCAGACTCCGAAGTAGCTGGCCGCGGCGGCCTCGCGACCCCGCTCGCGCAGCGCGTCGGTGAGCAACGCAGCCGGAAGTGCCAGATCGCCGCCCAGCATCAGGCCGCTGGCGACACACACCGCCAGGAACGGCAGCAAGTCTCCGGGGCCAAGGGCTGTTGCCCCCACGAAGGCCGCGGCGCCGAGCAGCATCGACAGCTGCCACGCGCGCCAACTGCCGAGGCGGCGCGCGAGCGCCAGCCAAGCGGGTAGGCCGATCGCTCCACCGGCGAAGTAGGCCAGCAGGAACTGTGCGCCGAATTGCGGTGCACCGAGGACGTCGGCGACGAACAGCAGGGCGAGTGTGGCGGGCAGCGCGTTGGCGATGCCGTTCACGACGAACGCAGCGAGCAACGGTGCGAATGGGGCGCGGGCGAATTGGCGCAGCGCGTCGGTCCACGACGGGCGCGCCGCGGGCGCCACTCCTTGGCTGGTTGGCACAGCCGACAAGGCGAGGGCGACGCCGAGCGGCGCCACGACCGCAAACACCAGCGAGCTTTGGGCGAGCGCGGCGGCCGCATCGGAGGCGACGAATTGCGGGGCCGCGGAGGCGAGCAGGATGCCCACCAGGCCGAACCCCTCGCGCCACACGGCAACCCGGGCGCGATCGGCGCTGGTGGCACCGAAGGTTGCGCCGAGGGCGAGGTGCGCGATGGCGGCGCTGCTGTACCCGAGGTAAGCGGGCAGCAACGACAGCATCAGCCACGCAATGCCGGCAGTGCCCCGCCACGGCGGGTGGAACACCAGCACGAGGCCAAGCGCGAGCAGACTGACGCCGGCGAAGATGACCAGCCGCGGGCGTCGCAGCCGGTCGATCAGAATGCCGAGCCAGGGATCAACGAGCGCGTCGGCGGCGCGCGCCACCAGCAGCGCAATGCCGATGCCCGCCAGTTGGGCGCCGAACGAGTCGGAATAGATGCTGGCGACATGGATGTAGAGCGGCAGGGCGCCCGCCGCGAGCGGCAGCGCCAAGACCGCATAGGCGGCCAGCGCGCCGCGCGACAGGCCAGTCACGGTGCGCCCGTCGCAAGAAGCTGGGCGCGGACCCCTGCGTTGCGGGTGCGCCGGTCGAGCCAGATATCGAAGAACGCGCGGGAGAAATCGTCCCCCGGCAGATCGGCGCGGACCACCCCGTTGTAGAACAGGCGCATGCCGACCCCGGGAATGTGCATTCCCGCGAGCTCGGTTCCCGCTTCTACGTCGGGAAATGCGGCGAGCATGCGCGCATGCCATTGCGCAAGCTGTTCGGGCGCCGGCGCGTGCAGGCGGGCGATCTCCGCGCGCGATGCATCGGCAATCGCGCGGCCAGGGATGGCGCGGGTGTAGTGCAGGCGCAGCACGAACGGAATCGAATAGTCCACGGCTCCGGCGGGCATCGCGCGGTCCACCCACAGCGCCGCGTCATACAAGGCGATGCCGAACCACCGGGCCGTGGCCGTGCCACGCAACTCCGCTGCCGGCAGCGATTCAGCGATGGCGACTGGCAGAGGCTCCGCGCGCGCCGACACCCCGGACAGAAGAACGCAGGCCAGCACCAGACAGAGGGGGGCGTGGTTCCGCAGAATTCTCATGCTCCTGCATACGACGGCGGTGGCCGTATGGATCAGGTGATCCGGGCAACGATTTCGTGCGTATTCAAGACATGGTAGCCCCAAAGCGTGTGGCGTGGATCACGGGCGCGAGTTCGGGAATCGGCCGCGCCCTGGCGCTGCGCATGCAGGCCGACGGTTGGACCGTGGTGGCAAGTGCCCGGCGGGCGGACGTTTTGGCCGGTCTTCGCGGTGCCGAGGGTCCCGCGATCGTGCCGCTGGCACTGGATGTCACGGACGCCGCGGCGGTGACGCAGGCGGTGCAACGCGTCCGCTCCGAAGTAGGGCCAATCGACGTGGCGGTGCTGTCGGCCGGAACGTACGTTCCGATGCGCGCCAAGGAATTTTCCGCACGCGTCGTGCAGGACACCCTGTCGCTCAACACGCTTGGGGTGGCGCACTGCCTGGAGGCCTTGCTGCCGGGCATGTTGGAGCGCGGCAGTGGGCGCATCGTCGCGGTGGCGTCGTTGGCGGGCTATCGCGGCATGCCGACGTCGGCCGCCTATGGCGCGAGCAAGGCGGCGGTGATCCACATGCTCGAGGCGCTGCAGCCGGAACTGGCCGGGACCGGCGTCATCCTGCAGGTGGCCAATCCCGGCTTCGTGCGTACGCCGCTCACGGACCACAATACGTTCGCGATGCCATTCCGCATGGAACTTGAGGATGCGGTCGCGGCGTTGTACGCCGGCATGCAGTCGGCCCGGTTCGAAATCGTCTTCCCGCGTTCCTTCGCGCTGATTCTGAAGGTGGCGCGCCTGCTCCCGATCGGACTCTACCTGCGCCTCATGCGCCGGATCGTGCCTAAGGACTGACGCTTGAACGCGACAAGTTCCGCACCCGCGGGGGAGTCACCGCGAAGTGATTCTGCCTCACTCTTTGGGGCCAACGCCCTCATACCAATCTCCCAACGGTACGACCGCATCCGGGCCCGTCTGACGGCGCTGCGCTGCCGCCATGTCGGATCCCTCCGCATCAGCCAGCGCGCCGCTGACAGGGACTGAAGATGGAAACGGGACTCTGGTTCTGGATTGCGTTCCTGGCATTCACGGGGGCGCTGCTTGCCTTCGATCTCGGCGTGCTGCACCGGCGGGATCATGTCATCCGCGTACGCGAGGCCCTGTTTCTCAGCCTCTTCTACATCGCTCTGGCGCTGCTATTTGCCGTTGTCCTCTTTTGCCTGGCGCGGGGAACAGGCCGGCATCGAGTTCCTGACAGGCTACCTGATCGAGAAGTCGCTCAGCATCGACAACATCTTTGTCATCGTGTTGACGTTCGGCTTCTTCGCGGTGCCGCCGCAGTACCAGCATCGGGTGCTGTTCTACGGGGTGATCGGCGCCGTCGTTATGCGTGGCATCCTGATCGTGCTGGGCGTCCAGCTGATCCACAGCTTTGCGTGGATTGCGGTGGTGTTCGGTGCGTTCCTGATCTTCACAGGCGTGAAGATGCTGTGGATGGCGAATGCGCAGGCCGACGTCGAGAACAATGTCGTCGTTCGTCTGCTGCAGAAGCGGATGCGTATCGCGAAGGAGTACGCGGGTCATAGCTTCTTCGTGCGCCGCGACGGGCTTCTCTACGCGACGCCGCTGTTCGTGGTGCTGGTACTGATCGAGTTCACCGACCTCATCTTTGCGGTCGATTCCATCCCGGCCATCCTGGCGATTTCGCAGGACCCGTTCATCATCTTCACGGCGAACGTGTTTGCCATTCTGGGGCTGCGGGCGTTGTACTTTGCGCTCGCCGACATCGTGCCGCGGTTCGTGTACCTGAAATACGGCCTCTCCCTGATTCTCGTGATGATCGGCGGCAAGATGGTTGCCAACTACTTCTACGGCGGAAAGTTCATCCCGACGCACTGGGCCCTTCTGGCGACGGCGGTTCTGATTTCCGGTTCGATCGCGCTGTCGTTGCTGCGTACGCGTACCGGTGCGGCAGTGCAGCCCCTGCCGACGGGCTGGGTTCCCGGCAGCCCCTCCATCCCGCCGCGCGACGAGGCGGCGAAGGACGACGCACGGGCGGTCAGGCGCCGGTATTCTTAGTGACCGCGAGCTTGTCGATGTCGAGGCCCATCGCCTTCATGCGCGCCTGCACCGACCCCGGTCCGCCTATTGCCGAAGCTCGGCGAGCTCTATCGCCGCAAGGTGGCCGACCTGAAGAGCGCCGTCGCCGATCCCGAGACCCGAACCGAGGCACTTGAAATCCTGCGCGGCCTCGTTGAACGGGTCGTGCTCCCCCCGTCGATGGCGGCCTGGAGATCGGGTTGGTGGGCGAGGTCGCCAACATGGTCACACTCGGCGTCGCCGCACAAAGCAAGACGGCCGCCCC
>CAMDCA010000022.1 GCA_945889645.1 Rhizobium sp. Q54 | reverse complement strand
GCCAGATCAACATGCGCAAGGTCGATGGCTGGCAGACGCTCACCACCAAGACCGACGACCGGCCGATTGACCTGGCCGCCTGAACCGATACCTTCAACCTACCGGAGACCGCGTCATGCCAATTCCAACACAACCAGCGACGGCACCCGTCGTAGAACCGCAACGGGTGCGGCCTTGTCCGGCCGCCGGGCGCTATCTATTGTGTAGGGATGCGATACGTGGCGCGGGACGCAAAGGGTGTGATCGTGGCGGTGTTCGACCGCCCGCACGCCGCCGCCCCCGAGGCGATGAAAGAGTCTGACCCCGAGATGCTAGCCTTCGTGACCGGCATGGGGTCGGAGGAAGCGCTGCGCCAGCACCTGGCCAGCTCGGAGAACGACCTGCTCCGCATCCTCGAAGACCTGATCAGCGTACTGATCGACAACAACGTCATCCTGCTCACCGACTTCCCGGCCGGCGCACAGCGCAAGCTGATGCAGCGCCAGTCCATTCGCGACAAGCTGCGGTCGGGGAAGAAGTAGCGGCGCGCACCACCCCGGAGGACTGTCGTGAGCGGCCGCAAACGCAACACGACTCCGATCGGGCTCGGATTTCGCGCGGTCCAAGGAGGCAGCGTGGTGGTCGGCGTCGCCCTTGAGGCGGGCGAGCCGCCCGTCGTGCGGTCCTCATTTCTCGCCACGGCCGCGGAGGGCGACCGGATCGCGGCCGAGCCGTATCACGTTGCGGCGGAGAGCCACCGGAACGCGCTCGACAAGGCGGCCGCGGTGGTGGCCGAGGGGCGCAAGCGCCAGGACCAGTTCACGGCCGGGGCAGAGGCCGACCTCCTTCGGACACTTATTGAATCGAGCCACGCGCCGATCGCCGGCGCATTGCTCGTCAACCGCTCCGCCTGGATCCTCGACGACCTGACGCACTGCCTATCGTACCCGGAGCATGTGCGAATCGCCGAGGAGCTGGCGGTGCGCAACGCGCTGCGGTTCGCCTTCGGACAGCACGGCGTGCAGGCCGTCGAGATGGACGAGAAAACCCTCCCGGCGATGGCGGCGAAGGACCTCGGCCGACCGGCGGCCGCCATAGGCGAGCGTTTGGACGCGCTGGGTGCTTCGGGCGGCAGACCATGGCGCAAAGAGCAGAAGCTCACCTGCCTCGCTGCCTGGGTCGCGGTGGCGGCGCTCCGCCGGTCCTAGAAGCTGGCGCTCCCTACGGGAAGTCGAACCCGTCTTTCCAGGTTGAAAAGCTAGCGAGAAGCGTTTCGCTTCAACGGGGTTGCCAACTTCGCGATCAGAAATTTATCCAAGGAGTTCCAATGGGTTGCGCGGCGAGTGGCAAACCTGTGGGGCGCTGGACCTCAGGCGCCGGCACAAAGCATCCGAACTGCCCACAATTTTCGCGGCCGGGCAGGCGACGCCCACCCCAAGGGTGAGCGTCGCGCTGGCCGACCAACCCAACTAGTTCGTCGCCGCCTTGTCCAACTTAGTGACGGTAATCGTGCCGCCCACGCGCACGGCCTCGAACGTCACCCGGTCGCCGACCTTCAGACCGGCAAGCAAAGACGGATTCTCGATCCGGAACACCATGGTCATGGCCCGCATGTCGAGGTTCGGGATAAGTTCATGACGTAGCGTGACGCGGCCAGTTTCCTCGTCGATGCGGATGACCTCGCCGTTGACTGGCACCGGCGCGGCGTTGGCTGGCGGCAGCGCCGCCATCGGCCCGGGAGCGGCCTTCCCGCCCATCTGCGCGTGATCTTGGCCCATCGGTGCCTGGCCGTGCATCTCGGCGTGCGCGGCCACGTGGCTGGTCATCATGTCCATTTGCATTTGCATTTGAGCGTGCTCGCCGATGCCCATTTGCATGCGCATCGGCATCTGCCCTTGCGGCACCTGCATTTGGGCGTTGGCGATGAGCGCCGTCGCTGCGATGCCCACGCCAAGCATTGTCGCCAGTACCTTCAGCATGTCGTTGGTCCTTCTCGATTCCGAACCGCGCCAGTCGATGGCGAGCGTCCGGCGGGTTGCGTCAAGCACTCGACGTGGGTATTCCCGCTTGGGAAGGTCAATGGACAAGGCGCAAGGCTTTTCGTAACCGAACATTTCGGGGGCCGCAGCGGAGACGAACGTGTCTCCTTCGGGAGCCGGCTCAACGACGCGGGGCAAGCGCGTCGCGACCGCGAGTGTGAGACAACGCCCAGCAGGTCCGGCAGCTAGGTTCGCCGCACCGAAAGTGGCAACCTCGCCCCGAGTCGCTGGCGCTCCCTACGGGAGTCGAACCCGTCTTTCCAGGTTGAAAACCTGGCGTCCTTTCCGATAGACGAAGGGAGCGCGCGGCCGCCGATATAGCCTGGGGCGCTGGCCCGAACAAGCGCGCCGCGCTTGAGGCATTTCCGGCCCCTGCCGCCTCCCTCCTCGGCGCCCGTCCCGCGCCATTGCGACATGGGCGCGCAGGCAACAAATCCCCTTCAGGACGACCCCCAAACTTGGAAATGACGCGACGGCAAGTCGGTGTCGCCCGATGCCGCCGACGCATCGATGTAGGCCGGCGCTGGTGCTTCTCTTTCCGGTCGCGGCCGAGCGGGTCGCCGAGGCATTCCAGGGGCCTCACATTCGCCCGCCAGCCGCTATGTTTGACTAGATACGGCGGCACCGGTAGGTTCCCGGCTATATCCGGTCGTACCGTACGGCTCGGGACGATATATCGTGGGGAG
The DNA here is from genome assembly GCA_945889645.1 of Rhizobium sp. Q54. Classification (GTDB taxonomy): domain Bacteria; phylum Pseudomonadota; class Alphaproteobacteria; order UBA2966; family CAIVPW01; genus CAIVPW01. The sequence continues at coordinate 31,251 of CAMDCA010000022.1, read as the reverse complement.
TCACTACCATGGCAGTTTGGACTCGGATCGCGAGCGCAACCTTTGCGGGCATCGTCGCCCTCAGCGCCAACGCAGCGCTCGCGGTGGACGTGCCGATCGCCGTCGCCGCCAATTTCACCGACGCCGCCAACGAGATCGGCAGGGCGTTTGAAGCCAAGACCGGCAACAAGGCCGTGTTCAGCTTCGGCGCCACCGGCGCGCTGTATACGCAGATCACCCAGGGCGCTCCGTTCCAGGTGTTCCTGTCGGCCGACCAGGCGACCGCCAAGAAGGCGATCGACGAAGGCAACGGCGTTGCCGGTTCGCAGTTCACCTACGCGGTCGGCAAGATCGTGCTGTATTCGAAGAATGCCGCACTGGTGAAAGGCGCCGACACCTTGAAGACCGCGACCTTCCAGAAGGTCGCCATCGCGAATCCGCCGGCAGCTCCGTATGGCGCCGCGGCGGTCGAGGCGATGACCAAGATGGGCGTGTACGCCGCCGTGCAGCCGAAGCTGGTGCTGGGCGACACCATCACACAGACCTATCAGTTCATTGACGCCGGCAACGCCGAACTCGGCTTCGTCGCGCTGTCGCAGGTCATCAACGTCCAGGGCGGTTCGCGTTGGCTCGTCGATGACGCGCTGTATACTCCGATCCGCCAGGACGTCGTCATCACCAAGGCCGGCGCCAACGCTGCCGCCGCCAAGGCGTTCGTTGACTTCCTGAAGACGCCGGAGGCCATCGCCATCATCGAGAAGTTCGGCTACGGCAAGGGCTAAGGAATCGGGTGACGCTTGCAGTTTTGGGGGGAACTGTGGCCGGCAGTACGGCTAACGCTCGAACTTGCCACCAGCACCGTCCTGTTGCTGCTGTTGGTCGGCACCCCCATTGCGTGGTGGCTCGCCCGCTCGCAAGCTAGGTGGAAAGAGGCAGTGGCCACGATCGTGGCCCTGCCTCTGGTCCTCCCTCCCACCGTTATCGGTTTCTACCTGCTGCTGTTCCTGGGTCCGTACGGACCGGGCGGCGCCGTAGCACAACTGTTCGACATGCGGACGTTCGCCTTCACCTTCGAAGGCCTGCTGTTCGGCTCGGTCATCTATTCGATGCCGTTCGTCGTGCAGCCGATCCGCAACGCCTTCCAGGCGGTCGGCGACCGGCCGCTCGAAGTTGCGGCGACGCTGCGCGCCAGTCCGTGGAGCGCGTTCTGGACGGTTGCTGTCCCGCTCGCGCGTCCCGGATTCCTCACCGCCGCCGTGCTCGGTTTCGCGCACACGGTCGGCGAGTTCGGCGTGGTCCTGATGCTGGGCGGCAACATTCCCGGCCAGACGCGCACGATCTCGGTCGCCATCTATGACTACGTCAACACGCTGCGCTGGACGGAAGCGCACCTCATCGCCGGCGGCATGGTGGTGTTCTCGTTCGCCGCCATCTTGGCGATGTTTGTTCTGGAGAAGCGGCTGTCACGGTTGCGCGACTGATGAGCGCGCCCGCCGACATTCTCGCCGCGCGCTACGTGGGGAGCCTTGGGGGCAGCGCCGGCGCCTTCCAGATCGACGTCGCGTTTAGCGTGCCGATGCAAGGTCTGACCGCGCTGTTTGGTGCATCGGGGAGCGGCAAGACGACCATTCTGCGCTGCATCGCGGGATTGCAGCGGGTGCCCGGGCACCTCTCAGTCGGCGGCGAGGTGTGGCAGGACGAGACGACCTTCCGCCGCACCCACGAGCGGCCGATCGGCTACGTGTTCCAAGAGGCGAGTCTGTTTCCACACCTTTCGGTGCGCGACAACCTGCGCTACGGACAGAAGCGCGCGCTGCGCGGCGGCGCTAACGAAACCATCAGCGAGGCCGACGTCGTCGCGTTCCTCGGCCTCGACCGCCTGCTCGACCGCGCACCACGGCATCTGTCCGGCGGCGAGCGCCAGCGGGTGGCAATGGGACGCGCCTTGCTGTCGCAGCCGCAGTTGCTGTTGATGGACGAGCCGCTTGCGGCCCTCGACCTCAACAGCAAGGAAGAGATCCTTCCGTACTTCGAGGCACTGCACGAGCGGCTGTCGATTCCGATGCTGTACGTCAGCCACGACCTGGCCGAGGTGCAGCGATTGGCCGACACCATCGTCCTGCTAGAGAAAGGCCGTGTCGTGGCGAGCGGGCCGTTGGCCGAGGTGCTGGTCAACGTCGACCTGCCGAGCGCGCGGCGCCCAGATGCGTCCGCCGTGCTCGACGCCGAGGTTGGCACCTTTGATGCACGCTATGCGCTGACCTCGGTGTCGGTGCCGGGCGGGACCCTGCTGGTGCCGGGACGCGTCGCCGACCCGGGAACCCACCGCCGCGTGCGCATCGCCGCGGCGGACGTCAGCCTTTCGGTGGCGCCGCCGTCGCAGACCACCATCACCAACGTGTTGCCGGCGCGCATCATCCACTTGCGTCCGTTGGACGATGCCCAGGTCAACGTGGTGTTGATGCTGGGCCACGAAGGCGATGGCGCGCGGGTTCTGGCCCGTGTCACACGCCGTTCCGCCGAACTACTTGGCCTGGCCGAATCGCAGCGCGTGTACGCGCAGGTCAAGGCGGTGTCGATGATCCGACGCCGCGGCCGGAGCTAGCGGCGCCGCACAGACTGCCGCGACTCAGAACCGCAACGCAGTCGCAACAGAATTGTCATCATCAGTCCCCAGGGTGGGCCTGACGCGCGCACAACCGGTGCGCCGCGCATCATCGTCCTATCCGCGGGGATCCCGTTCATGCAGATTCGCTCGTTGCTCGCCACTGTAGTGGCCGGCGCGTTCAGCGCCTCCATCGCCCATGCCGCTCCGACCCTCGTCGCCCAGGGCGCGCTGACCGCCAGTTCGGCCGGGGCGCTTGCCGACTTGTCCGGCCTCACCGGCAAGCTCGAGAACGGCATGGCCGCCAACATCCTGGGCGGCACCGGCTCCGGCATCGCCTATGCCGGCAACGGCATGTTCGTCACCGTCCCGGATCGCGGGCCGAATGCCACCGTCTACAATGCCAAGATCGACAACACTGTGACGTGGATTCCGCGCTTCCACACTATCCGCATGGCGTTGGCGCCGGCCGCGGCGGGTTCCGCACTGCCCTTCACCCTGACGCCGACGCTGACCGCGACGACGCTGCTATGGAATCCCACCGCCCTGGTGTACGGCGCCGGTGCCGACGTTGGCGCACCCGCCGGCACGCCAGCGCAGAACGCCGCCGCGAAGTTCTTCTTCACCGGCCGCTCGGACGCCTTCGACCGCGCCAAGACCGCGGCGCACCCGGAGAACGGCCGCCTCGACCCGGAAGCCATCCAGCTGTCGAATGACGGCCGCAGCGTGTTTCTGTCGGACGAGTACGGCCCGTACGTCTACCAGTTCGACCGCGCCACGGGCGCCCGTATCAAGGCCTTCAAGCTGCCGGGCAACCTCGACAGCCCGGTCCTGTCCCCGCTCGGCGATACCGAGATCGGCGAGAACACCACGGGCCGCACCGCCAACAAGGGCATGGAAGGCCTGGCCATCACACCGGACGGCCGTACCCTGGTCGGCATCATGCAGGCGGCGCTGATCCAGGACGCTGCGGCGGCGCCGACCAAGAAGCTGGTGCGCATCGTCACCATCGACGTGGCGTCCGGTGCCACCAAGGAATTCGGCTACATGCTGACTGATGGCTCGGGGATCAGCGAGATCATCGCCATCAATGACCACGAGTTCCTGCTCGACGAACGCGACGGCGCCGGATTGGGCGACAACTCGGCCGCCAAGGTGAAGAAGATGTTCCGCATCGACATCGCCAACGCCGCCGACATCACCAATGTCTACGGCCAGGCGGCGGTGGACGCTGCGGTGAAGAAGACCCTGTTCCTCGACCTGGTCACCTTGTTGGGCGCCAACGGCACGGCAGCCGAGAAGGTCCCGGCCAAGATCGAAGGGATGGCGTTCGGGCCCGACGTGACGATCGGCGGCGCGACGCAGCACACGCTGTTCATCGCCAACGACAACGACTTCCTGCAGGACGCGGCAGGACCAAATCTGTTCTACGTGATTGCGTTCACGGACGCCGACCTGCCAGGCCTCGTGCGCCAGACCGTTGCCGCACAGTAGTTGCCCCGCGCTGAATGGACTGGGCTGGGGTTGTGACCCCAGCCCAGTGCTTCTATTCCTCGGCCCGCGCCCGCGTCTCGACTAGCGCTTGATCACACTGGCTTCGTCGCGCGCCGGTAGCCCCGCGAAATGGCGCATCAGCGCGATGGCGCGGTTGGCGTACTGATCCATCGGCGGGCGGGCGATGACGTTGAGCACTGAACCGACGCGGGTTAGAACGTAGAAGTTCCACACGTCGCCCTGCTCGCGTTCGAAGGTGAACAGGAATTGTGCGGCCCCTTCGCGCAGCACGGGGATTCCGAGAACGCGGATGGCGACCGCGTTCTCCATCGCCACCGTTACGCGGTCGGGCGTGTGCTGCATGACCTGCAGGCGGTAGACGACGTCGCTGATGGTGCTGCCGCCCATGCTCAAGAAGAGCGGATCGCCCTTGGCAAGTTCGGCGATCGTGAAGTCCTCGCGCTCCTGGCGGACGTCCGGTCCGCTCAGCGCGTTGGCGTGGCGGATGAGTTGACGCCACTCCTGGTTGTTGGGCGACCAGTACGGAATCGATTCGTAGTCTGAAACCTTGGCGAAACGCTTGAGGAGATCGTCGGCCGTACCGGCATGGGTGAAGCGTGCCGCGCTGGCCGCGACGGCATCCGCGGACGACAGGTTCCAGCCGCTGCAGGCCGGTGGCTTCCAGCCTTCCAGCTGCTCCGCGTACCAAACCTTGACGTTCGGCGGCGCGCCGACCGCGGCGTAGGTCGGCTGAGCGGGGCCGGCACAGGGCGGCACGGGAACGTCGGCGGCCCAAGAGACGGCGCCAGGCACCACAAGCACGGCAGCAAGAAGGATTCGCTTCATCGCGCACCAGGGTTCCACAGGACCGGCGTTGAACATGGGAGCGAACGCGCCCGTTGTCCCATGGAAATCTTGCGACATCGATTTTCCCGGCGCCGCACGCGCCCAGGCCTGCAACCCCCGCGCGCGGCGCCGGCTATGAAACCGCGGCGGCGACATCCTCGATGACGAGTTGGGCTTCCTGCCTGCCCTGCCAGGTGTCGGCCCGCAGATGGCCGGCGATGTGCATCGGGAGGCCGCGGGCGGTGAGCAGGGCCTGTCCAACCGGCGTATCGAGGCAGCGGAAGGCGATGCCCTTGAGCCTGCCGCCTCCCTCGCGGCCGCCGATAGTGACGCGGACATGACCGTCGCCCACCGGGTCGGCTTTCACCACGGCAGTGGACGGGATGACAAAGCGCGGTTCCGCGTTGCCGGCGCCGAACGGACCGGCGCCATCCAACGTCGCCAGCAGTTCCGGCGTGGCAGCCTCGGCGCTGAGCACACCGTCGATGGTGAGGTCGCGCAGGCCGGGTGACTCGTGGAAGCGTGGCGCGATTCGCGCGCGCAGAAATTCATGCAGTTCTTCGAGCCGCGCGGTGTGAGCGGTGAACCCCGCGGCCATCGGGTGGCCGCCGCCGTTGAGCAGCAACCCGGCCTGCGCCGCGGCGATGACGGCGGCGCCGAGGTCGATGCCGGCGACCGACCGGCCGGAAGCCTTGGCGATCTCGCCGTTGACGGCGACGACGATCGACGGGCGCCGCAGGGCGTCGGTCAGGCGGCTGGCGACGATGCCGATGACGCCCGGATGCCAGCCTTGCCCGACGACGAACGCGACCGGCCCGGGATCGCCGGTGGCTTCGATGTGGGCGAACGCTTCGTCGTGCACCGTGGCCTCGATGGCGCGGCGCTCCGCGTTGTAGCCCTCCAGCTCGAAGGCGAGCGCGCGCGCTTCGGCCGCATCCTCGGTGGAGAGAAGACGCGCGCCGATCTCTGAGCGGCCGACGCGGCCGCCGGCGTTGACTCGCGGCCCAAGCAGGAAGCCGGTAGACCAGGCGTTGGGTGCGCCGTTGACCTTGGCGGAATCCGCCAGCGCGGCAATGCCGGGGTTACCGCGTGCGGCCATGACCTTGAGGCCTTGCGCGACCAGAGCGCGGTTGAGCCCGGTCAAGGGAACCACGTCGCAGACGGTGCCGAGCGCGACCAGATCGAGCCAGCGCAGCAGGTCCGGCTCCTTGGTCCCGGCGCCGTAGTGGCCGAGGCGGCGCAGCACGCGGTTGGTGGCGATGGCTAAAAGGTACGCGACGCCGACGGCGGCGAGGGTGCCGAGTTGGCGCACGTTTTCGATGGGCTCATCCAGGCGGTTTGGATTCACCACGGCGTACGCCGGCGGCAGCACCGGCTCGGCGACGTGGTGATCGACCACGATGACATCAAGGCCGGCGTCGCGACCGGCGGCGATGGCCGCGTGCGCAAGAGTGCCGCAGTCCACGGTCAGCACGACCTTGGCGCCCTCGGCGGCGAGAACACGCAGCGCCGCAGCGTTAGGGCCGTAGCCTTCCTTGATGCGGTCGGGCACGTAGACGCGCGCGCGCGCGCCGGCAGCGCGCAGGAAGCGCATCAGCAGTGCGGCGGAGGTGGCGCCGTCCACGTCGTAGTCGCCGAAGACGGCGATGCCCTCGCTGCCGCGCACTGCCGCAGCCACGCGTTCGGCGGCGCGGTCCATGTCCTTCAGCACCGAGGGATCGGGCAACAGGTCGCGCAGACGTGGACTGAGGTAACGCTCGGCGGAGTCGAGGGTGACGCCGCGGGCCGCAAGTACGCGGCCGAGGATCTCAGGCAAGCTGAGGCGCTGTGCCAAGGCGAGGGCGATGCGGTCGTCGCACACGCGCGCTACCCAGCGACGGCCTTTGGCCGAGCGTGCCACGCCGAGGAAACACTCGAGCGCCGCCGTCTCCGGAAGCTTGGCTGGGGATAAGTCGTTCATCCGCGGGTGGAGACTTTTCGCCTCCCCCACCCTACCCTCCCGTCAGTCCGCGGGGAGGGATTCTTTTGCCATGATGTGGGTCTGGATTGCGTTGGCGCTGGTCGCCGTGGCGTTCGCCGCCTACCTGTGGAAGGTGCGTCAGGCGCGATTGGTCGATGTGCTGGACGCCCAGCGGGCTGCCATGGCCGACCTGCGCCGCGGTACCGGCATCCAGCCCGACGACTCTTAGCCGCCCGCACGCGCCCAGGCTTGCAACACCCGCCCGCGGGGCCTTGGCTAATTCCCGAGCCGAAGGTTGCCGTTTTCGTCCAGGCGGTGATGGGTCTTGATCCAGCGCACCGAGTTGGTGCGCGAGCGGATGACGACGGAGTGCGTGTAGGCGTGGGTCAGGCCGATGTGGGCGCCGTCCAACAGGGGGCCGGGTGTCACGCCGGCCGCAGCGAAGATAACGTCGCCGGCGGCGAGGTCGTCGGTGCCGTAGATCCGGTGGAAGTCACTGATACCGACGGCGTTCAGCTGCGCGCGTTCTTCGTCGTTGCGCGGCGCCAAGCGGACGAGCACGCGCCCGCCGAGACCGCGCAAGGCGGCGGCGGCAAACACACCCTCGGGCGCCCGGCCGGTGCCCAGATAGAGGTCCACGCCGGAATCGGATAGCGACGGCAACAGGGCTCCGACCACGTCACCCTCGCCGATCAGGCGCACGCGCGCGCCGGCAGCGCGCACGCTCTGAACAATCTGCGCGTGGCGCGGACGATCGAGCACGCACACGGTGACTTCCGACGGCTGGCGGCCAAGTGCGGCGGCGACGGCACGCACGTTGTCCTCGGGCCGTGCATCGAGGCTGATATCGGCGGTGACGGCCAACGGGCCGACCGCGATCTTGTCCATGTAGACGGGCGGCGCCGGCAGGAACGCGCCGGGGGCGCCGATAGCGATCAACGATACGGCGTCCGGACCAGACCGGGCGGCGCGAGTCGTGCACTCCAACGGATCGGCGATGACGTCGGCCGCGACACCACCGGCACCGACCGCCTCGCCGGTGTAGAGGGCTGGCACGGATCCGCGTGCGCCTTCGCCGATGACGATCTTTCCCTGCATCGAAACCTGACGCAGGGCTTTTTGCATCGCGGCAGCCGCGGCGGCATCCGCGGCCTGTCCGTCGCCGCGGCCGACGAGGCGTGCGGCGGCAACGGCGGCGGCTTCGACCACGCGCACGAGGTCGATCGACATGGCAGCATCGAGCTTGGTGTTCTCAGGCATGAACAGGCTGTCCACGTGGCTCATATGGAGTGCCCCCCGGCCCCACTGGGTCCGCAACGCGACGTGTGCGGATTACAGTTCTTCAATGCGGATGAACGCTGGTTTTTCGACAACAGCCGGCAGCTTGGCTAAATGATCGCGCACCCGCATCATCGCGGCTTCCACGCACTCGTGGGTGGTGAGGATGAGCGGCACGTTCTGCTCCGGCGCGCGGCCGCGTTGCAGCACGGATTCGATCGATACCTGTTCGGCGGCAAAGATGCGCGCAACTTCGGCGAGCACGCCGGGCTGGTCGCGCACGACGAGGCGCACGTAGTAGGCGCCGACATGCCTGTCCATCGACGCCACCGGCAACGGCGCCAGCTTGGCGACCGGGACCGAGAACGGCGGCGCGGTGTGACCGCGGGCGACATCGACGAGATCGGAGACCACCGCCGAGGCGGTGGCGCGTTCACCCGCGCCCGGGCCCTCGAACACGGTCTGGCCGACGAAGTCGCCTTCGGCGACAACGGCGTTGAGCACGCCCATAACCTGGGCCACCGGCTTGTCGCAGTCGACCATGCACGGGTGCACGCGCTGCTCCAGGCCGTGGTCGGTCATGCGCGCGATGGCGAGTAGCTTGATGCGGTAGCCGAGTTGGGCGGCGAAATCGATGTCGAGCGCACTGACGCTGCGAATGCCCTCGACGTAGATCGAACTGAGCGACACGGGCGTGCCGAAGGCGAGCGAGGTCAGGATCGCCAGCTTGTTGGCCGCGTCGTGGCCATCGACATCGGCGGCCGGGTCGGCCTCGGCGTAGCCAAGCTTCTGCGCTTCCGCCAGCACTTCGGAGAAGTCGCGGCCCGACTCTTCCATCCCGGTGAGGATGTAGTTGCAGGTGCCGTTGAGGATGCCGTAGACCCGGCTGAACTTGTTGCCCACCAGGCCTTCGCGCATCGACTTCAGGATCGGGATGCCACCGGCGACGGCGGCCTCAAACTGCAGGGCGACGCCCTTCTGCTCGGCGAGCGTCGCCAGGGCGATGCCGTGCTTGGCGATCAGCGCCTTGTTGGCGCACACCAGGGCCTTGCCGGCACCGAGGGCGGTCTCAGCAATCTGCTTGGCGATGCCGTCGGCGCCGCCGATGAGTTCGACCATGACATCGATGTCCGGCGACGCGGCAAGTTTGCGTGCGTCGTCGTACCAGGGGACGCCCTTCAGCAGCGGTTTTAGTGCCGCGGGCATCTCCAGCGCCGCGACGCCCACCAGCGTGATCAGCCGACCGGCGCGCGCTTCCAGCAGCCCGCGATGCTCGCTCAAGAGTTTCACCACCCCGCCGCCAACTGTTCCCAGCCCGGCGAGGCCAACCCGCAGTGCTTCGGTCACGGCTGCGGTTTCTTGGTTTGCGCGCTCTCCGCGCGACGGAGGCTCGTCACCGGTTGGCTGCCTTACGGGCGGGTGGCGGTTCGGCGCTGACCGGTTTCACTTCCGGTGCGCCGGCCGAGAGGAACTTCTTCACGACCCGCGCGGCCTGGCGGATGCGCTGCTCGTTCTCGACCAGCGCAATGCGAATGAACCCTTCGCCACTGGCGCCGAACGCGGCACCGGGCGAAACGGCAAGTTGCGCCTCGGTGAGCAGAAGCTTGGAGAACTCCAATGACGTCAGGTGCCGAAAGCCTTTGGGCAACGGCGCCCAGGCGAACATGCTGGCAGGCGGACTGGGAATGTCCCAGCCGGCCGCCGCCATCGACTGCACGAGGACATCGCGGCGGCCTTGGTAGAGCTGGCGGATGTGCGCGACGCAGTCCTGCGGACCGTTGAGCGCGGCAGCTGCGGCGACCTGGATCGGCGTGAAGGCGCCGTAGTCGAGCCACGACTTGATCTTGGTCAGCGCGCGGACGAGATCCTTGTTGCCGGTGCCAAAGCCGATGCGCCAGCCGGGCATCGAGTAGGTCTTGCTCATCGATGTGAACTCGATGGCGATCTCGCGCGCCTTGGGAATCTGCAGCACCGACGGCGGCGGCATGTCGTTGAAGTAGATCTCCGAATAGGCGATGTCGGAGAGGATGTAGATCTTGTGATGGCGGCAGAAGTCGACCATCTCGCCGTAGAAATCGAGACCGACGATCTGCGCCGTGGGGTTCGACGGATAGCTGAGGATGACGGCGAGCGGCTTGCGGCTCGCGGTCTCGACCGTCTTCTTGAAGCCCTCCATGAAGTCGCGGCCGGACGGCAAGCTCGGGTCTTCGCCCGGCAACTGGCGGATGGCGACCACTTCGGCGCCGACGATCAGGAAGCCGTGGGCGTGGATCGGATAGCTCGGATCCGGCGTGACGATGGAGTCGCCCGGCCCGGTCATGGCGCTGGCGAGAGTCGCCAGGCCTTCCTTGGAGCCGATGGTGACGCACGTCTCGGTCTCGGGGTCGATGTCGACACCGAAGCGGCGGCCGTAGTACGCCGCGATCGCTTTGCGCAGGCCGGTGATGCCGCGCGATGCCGAATAGCGATGGGCGCGCGGGTTCTGTGCCGCCTCGACCAGCTTGTCTACGATGTGGCGCGGCGTGCCCGTGTCCGGGTTGCCCATGCCGAGGTCGATGATGTCCTGGCCGGCGGCGCGCGCCTTGGCCTTCATCGCGTTGACTTCGGCGAAAACGTACGGCGGCAGCAGCTTGATGCGGTGGAAGTCCATGGACCTCATGGCGACTGCGGCGGTCCTACACCGTAGGCAGTCGTGACCTTGCGCTGTTCATACCACAGATAGAGTGGCGCGCGGAGTGTCCACACGCCGCAACTCTCTGCATCCCCGCAATAGAGCAGCCCAAGGTGGCCGAACGGTGGCGGCCGCCGAGTGACGCCTACGCCTCGAGGAAGATTTCGACGCGGCGGTTGCCCGCCTCGCCTGCCGGCATGGCCTCAAGGAAGCGCGGCTGGCTGTCGCCGACTGCGTCCACCACCAGAGCAGCGGGCGGCACACCGAGACGCAGGAATTCCGCGGCCACCGCTTGGGCGCGATCGACCGAGACCTTGAAGTTGACCATCACGTGCTTGTCGACGGCCATGTCCTTGGTCCGCATCGAGGCGTGGCCGACCACGTGCACCTTGCCTCCGCGCGCTTTGTACTGGTCGGCGATGGCCCGAATGCTGCGCATGGCGTCGGCGGTCAGGCGGGTCGAGTCATGGTTGAACATGACCAACGCGGCCTGACGCCCGGTCGCGGCGACGTTGAATTGCGGTGTCCCGCCGGCGCTGACGGTCGGGCGCGTCGCGTTGGCGGTGCCGACCGTGACGTTGGGGAACGGAGTGTTGGCGGCGGCCGGGCGCGGAATTGGCTGCTGCGGCTGCGGCACCAGCACCGGCGGCGGTCCACCGAGCGGTGACAGGACCGTCACGGTGCCTTGAGACTGGGCCAGCATCTGCGCAAAGGTGCGCGCCAAGGTGTCCTGGCCACCGGCGTTCTGGGTCGGCAGCACGCGCTGAACCTGCGCCTGGGTCAGTGCGGCCGGCGCAGCGGGCGCCGGTGCGGCGGCCGGAGCCGGCGCTGTCGGCACGAGCGGCGCACGCGCCGGCGCGGCCGGAGCCGGCGCCTGGGCGATCTGGGGCGCGACCTGGGCCGGAGCGGGCACCGGAGCGGCGGCAACGACCGGAGCCGGTGCGGGCGTGGGTGCCGGGGCTGCAGCAGGCGCGGCAGCAGCCGGGACCTGTACGGCCGGGGCTGGAAGTGCTCGCGCCGGAGCGGGAGTCGTCAGCGCCTGGGCACCGGTTACCGCGACCAACGGCGGCGGAACCGGTTGGGCCTGCGCACCGACGGTGACCTGCGGGCCACCTTGGAATACCGGCGGCACCGGGACGGCGAGATCGGGAACGGCCAAGCCCGGCGTTACCGGCCCCGGCGGGCGGACCGCGGTCGGCACGGCCGGCGGGAGCGCAGCCTGGGCCACCTGTACTTGGGGCATGGCGGCAGGGACCGGAGCCGTTGCACGAGCCGGAGCCGCTGCGGGCGTGGCGGCGCCGATCTGACCGCCTTGGCGCAACTGCTCGGCGGTGTACTGGGCGTTGGCGCGATCAGCCGCGAGGCCGGCAGTCGCGGCATCGCGCTGCGGCGGCGTCGTAGCAGCCGGAACGGTGCGTGGGACCGTAGCGACCTGCGGAAACCCTCCGCGTGGCGGCGGCGGCGAGTCTTCGCGGCCAAGAATCTTGTCTGCCAGGTTAGCCGGATTGGTCCAGCTCGGCATCGATGAGCAAGCCGAAAGGCTCGCCACAGCGCCGAGCACCAATACGCCGCGCGCAACGTTCGCGTACTTCATTTCCGCTTGCTCCCCACCACCGGCTCTTGTTGGAGCCGGCGAATCCCCACCGCCGGAAGCTATACCAGGCGAGATTCATACCATAGATAGAGGGAGTTGGCGCCGCAACCTGCTGTGGTTACAGAGGTGTAGGCCCACCACCATCGGGGGAACGTGCGCAAGGTCATTCTACGAGCCGTTGTCGTGGTCGTGGCGGTGGCCTGGTTGGCGTTTGCCATCACGGGAGAAACCGGCGGGCTGCGCCAGGCCGAGGCCGCCGCTTCGGCCTTTGAGGCCTGGCTCTATGGCTGGACCGCGTTCCCGGTCCTGATGGCGTTTTCGCTTGGGTTGGGGGCGGCGTGGGCCGCGGCGCGCTATGCCCGTTGGCACCGGGCGCGGCCCTGGCTGGAACAGCTGGCTGAGTTGCATAAAGAAGGCGTCGCCCTGCGCGCCCATGGCCAGGGCATGACCGAGACTGGCGGCGTGCCGCAATTTTCCAGGGCGGTCGCGGACTGGGAGCAACGCGCTCACCGCGGCATCGCCGCGCGAGCCAAGGTGGGAGGCGGTCACCTTCCGCACGCCTCCAACGATGATGCACCCCGAACTGCGCGCGAAGTACCTGTCCGACGAACACCGCATCGCCCTCGAGTCGCACGCCGAACGGGTGCGGCGCTTGCGGCTGCTTATCGAGCAGCGCGCGCGGGAAGTAGCTTTCATCCCCACGCCCGCCCAGGCTGGCAACACCCGCGCGCGGGGCGCCGGCTAGGGCGCGTCCTTCGACAGCGGATCCTTCGGCGGCAGGACGACCGGGACAACGACCGCCACCGCGGGCGGTTCCTCGTAGGTCCGCATGGCAAGGACATCCAACGGATCAGTCGCCTCCTGCACTTCGCCGAGCAGGTTGCGGACGATGGTGGTGGCCGCGGCCAGGATGTTCTGCGAATTGCCGCCTGGGCGTAGCGCCGGGTCGTACAGCGCACGGATCAAGATGCGGTCGTTGGTCGTCAGCCGCACGGCGGCGATGCCATTGCGCAGCGCTGAGTCGAACGTGTTGATCGGGTGGCCGCGGAAGCCGATGGCGTGCATCAACTCGTGCGCCAGGCATGAGCGGGATGCGCGCGGCGTCAGGTCTTCCGGGATCACGGTGACGGCGACGGTGATGCCACCCGCGCCATCCGAGCGCGTGCTGGTGAAGCACAGTACGTTTTGCGGACGCGCGAAGGCGAGCGCGGCCGCGCTCTGGAAGTAGGCGCGCTCGGAGAAGAAGATTTGCATGTTGGCTTCGTCCGCGTCCTCGGTGAGACGGAACGAAATGCCGGTCAGCATCGAGAACTCGCCGAGCAGACCCCGCACTTCGCCGCGGTAGGTTTCGGCCGCCTCGCCGATCAATGTCACCCGCACCGGCACACGCCAGCGATAGAAGTTGGCGCCGCCTTCGAACGCCATGATGCGGAAGTTCTGCATCAGTGTGTCGATGGTGCCGAGGCGCTCGCCGCGCTGATCGATCATGTCCTGGGCGCGCGCCGGCCCAAGGCCGAGACCGGCGAGCAGCAGGGAGGCGAGGATCAGAGTGCGCAGCATGGTCAAAGCCTATCAGCCCCGGCGGCCCCCTGCGAGGCGCTTACTGAGGATCACGCTGCGGTGACCGCGGCCGGGCCACTGCAAGCGGCCGACGCGGCGGAAGCCGTGGCGGCCGTACCAGGCGATGAGATGCGACGCCGAATCGGCGGTATCGAGGGCGAGGTCCGTGCAGCCGGTCGCCCGCGCCCGCCGCTCGACTGCGGCGATGAGGCGGGAGCCGATGCCCTGGCGCTGGAAATCGGGGTGGACGGCGAGCTGGAATACCACGCCGACGTCCGGCCGCCGGTACCACTCGGTATCCTGCGAACGGCGCACGAACAGCACGGTGCCGACGATATGGCCGCTGTCCGCGGCGACCATGCACTCGCCGCGCGCGATGCGGCGCGCGGTCATCTCATCCGTCTGGGTCAAGCCGACAAGGTTCAGGCCACGCGCGGCGAGGGGCGCGTAGGCGGCATGCAGCAGGTCTGTCAGCTCGGCGACAGAGTCTTCCGGCGACCACGCGCGGATGTTGGCCGCCATCGCATGCTAGCCGCGGTACGCCTGCGCCAGCTCCGCGTAGTGCTGCGCCGACTCGGCGATCTCAGCGAGTTCCTCCGGCAGCAGTACGCGCATGAAACGCGCCGGTGCGCCGGCCCAAAGTTGACCGGACGGGATGCGTTTGCTGGGCGTCACGAGAGCGCCGGCGGCGACCATGGCGTTCTTCTCCACCACCACACCGTCCATTAGGCACGCGCCCATGCCGATCAGGCACAGGTCCTCGATGGTGCAGGCGTGGATGATGGCGTTGTGGCCCACCGTCACGTCGTTGCCGATGTAGGTGCCGTGTCCGCCGGTCGTGACGTGCACAGTGGTGCCGTCCTGGATGTTGGTGCGCGCGCCGATGCGGATCTCGTTGACGTCCCCGCGCACGGCAGCGGCGAACCACACGGACGAGCCGGCGCCGATGTGGGTGTCGCCGATCACGGCGGCGGTGGGGGCGATGAAGACATCGGGTGCGATGGTGGGTGTCACGCCCTTGTAGGGCAGGACAATTCCCGTCTGGTGCGTGGACGACCCCCCGCCCCTGCCCTCCCCCGCGTCGCGCGGGGAGCGCGCTGGCGTGCGCTCGCGCGCCTTCGGCGCGACGGGGGAGGGAGAAGCGGACTTGGAATCCTTCGTGGCCGTCATGGGAACAACGCTTCCTGCGCGAGGCCGTCGGTCTCTTTGAAACCGAAGGACACGTTCATGTTTTGCACGGCCTGGCCGGCGGCGCCCTTCACCAGGTTGTCGATGGCCGAGACGATGATGGCGCGGCCGGGCACGCGGTCGGCGAACACGTTCATGACGCAGCGGTTGCTGCCGCGCACCATGCGCGTCGATGGTACCTGCTGGTCCGCCAGCACCGAGACGAACGGCTCGCCGGCGTAGCGCGCCTTGAGGGCCGCGTGCAGATCGGCGGGCTTGGCGCCGTTGGCGAACTTCACATATTTGGTCGACAAGATGCCGCGGCTCATCGGCGCCAGGTGCGGCGTGAAGGTGACGGTGATCGGTTGCTTGGCGGCATCGCCGAGCGACTGCTCGATCTCCGGCGCGTGGCGGTGGCTGGCGATGCCGTAGGGGTGCATGCCTTCGGTTACTTCGCTGTAGAGGCTCGCCTCCTTCTCGGCGCGGCCGGCGCCCGACACACCCGACTTCGAGTCGATGATGATGTCACCGGGTTCGATGAGCTTGTCCGACAGCAGCGGCAGCAGCGGCAGCAACGCCGCCGTCGGATAGCAACCCGGGCAGGCGACGAGGTCGGTCTTGGCGATTTCGGCGCGGGCGTGTTCTGTGAGACCGTAGACCGCGCGCGACTGGAGCGCCAAAGCCTCATGGGCGTGCCCGTACCACGTCTTGTACGTCTCGGCGTCGCGCAGGCGGAAGTCGGCCGATAGGTCGAACACGCGCAGCTTCTTGGTGCGCTTGGCGGCAAAGATCGCCGCCACGACCATTTGCGTCGTGCCGTGCGGCAGGCCGCAGAACACGGCATCAACGTCGGCCGACGACCAATCCACCTCGTCGAGGTTCTGCAACATCGGCGCCTTGATGAAGCTCAGATGCGGGAACACCTCACCGAGCGGTTTGCCGGCGCGGCGGTCGGCGGTGAGCAGCGCGATCTCGGTTGCGGGATGGTGCGCGAGGATGCGCAGCAACTCGGCGCCGGTGTAGCCGGACGCGCCAAGGACGGCAACGCGAATGCGATTCGTTTGGGCCACGACGAACTCCTGAATACGGACGCTAGGACGAAATGCCTTTGGCGGCTTCGAGCGGCCCGGCATCCGTGCCGCGTCGTCGTCCCATGTCCGTGGCGTCCTCGTCGTCACGCATGGTCCCCATGTTCACGTCGCCATCGGGCAGCACCGCGAACACTCGATCCCCCTGCCAAACCATCACGCGACCGCCTTTCGGCGTCATGTGACGCGACCACGCCTTGAGATCGGAATAGTACGGTTCGGCGCGCCATGCGTCCGGACGGCCAGGATCGACATGGACGACGAGCCAGTTGTGGGCGGTGTGGTGGGACAACACCATGCGCGCGGTGAGCGGCTTCCAGTGCGGGCCGAGGTCGGCCGCGGTCATCCAGCCGCAGTAGAACACGCGGCAGCCAAACGGCCGGGTGTCATAGATGGTGCAGCCGCTCTTCTTGTCGCAATGCGTGCACCAGACGGCGCGCGGCTTGTTGATCTCGCGCACCGCCATGAGCTTGCAGCATAGCGTGCAGCCGTCGCAGGAACGCCCTGCTACGGTCTCCGGACTGGCTGACTCTGGTGCGCCCGCGACGGACATTGCCGCCTCCGCCTCCTGCTCGGTCCTCCCCCGCCAGCGAGGGAGGAATCGCCCGAGCGGAGGTGTGGCGCGTTAGCGCTTGGAGAACTGCGTGCTGCGGCGAGCCTTGTGCTTGCCGTACTTCTTGCGCTCGACCACGCGCGAGTCGCGGGTGAGGAAGCCACCCGTCTTGAGCACGCCGCGCAGCGAAGGCTCGAAGTTGCACAGCGCGCGGCTGATGCCGTGACGCACGGCGCCGGCTTGGCCGGACAGTCCTCCGCCGACGACCGTGCACCACACGTCGATTTCGCTCAGGCGCTGCGACGCGACCAGCGGCTGGCCGATCATCATGCGCAGAACCGGACGCGCGAAGTAGGTCGTGCTCTCGCGGCCGTTGACGGTGATCTTGCCGGCGCCCGGCATGACCCACACGCGGGCAATGGCGTTCTTGCGGCGGCCGGTGCCGTAGGAACGGCCCTTGGAGTCGCGCTTGGCTTCGCGCTGCACGCCCTCGGCGGGCGCGGCAGCCGCGTCCGTGGCGGGACGCAGGGCGCGGAACTCAGTCAGGGTGCGGCGCGGCGCGGCCGGAGCAGCAGCGGCCGCAGCCGGAGCAGCGGTGGCTGCAGCAGCGGGCGCCTCGGCGCGTGCGCCGGCCGGACGCGGTGTGCGTGCCGGGGTTGCAGTGCGCCCCGCAGTGCGCGGACGCGCGGTGGCGCCCTCGGGCTTCTTGTCGTCCTTGTCGTCGGCCATGTCCTAGTCCTGCCTAATTCTTGCGAACGCGCGTGTTCTTGGGGCTCATGCCGGCGATGTCGATCACGGTCGGCTTCTGCGGCTCATGCGGATGCTCGGCGCCGGGATAGACGCGCAGGTTGGAAAACTGGAGACGGCCGAGGGCGTCGCGCGACAGCATGCGCTGAACGGCCTTCTCGACGACGCGCTCCGGGAACTGGCCGGCCATGATCTTGTCCGGAGACGTCTCTTTGATGCCGCCCGGATAGCCGGTGTGCTTGTAGTAGATCTTGTTCTTGCTCTTGGTGCCGGTGAGCCGGACCTTCTCCGCATTGATGATGACGACGCGGTCGCCACAATCGGCGCTCGGCGTGTACATCGGCAGATGCTTGCCCTTGAGGCGCAGCGCCACGAGGGATGCGAGGCGGCCGAGCACGACGCCGGCGGCGTCGATCAGCACCCACTCGCGCTTAAGTTCGTCGGCCTTGGCCGAATAGGTCTTCATGACAACGTCCTAACGGTGGTTCCGCGCGGGCGCAGGCCCGGCGCGACGTTTCTGTGGCCGCACCCTTGGGGGCGCGACGGCGGCGGAGTATGCCAGAGGTCGTCCGGAAATCAACGGGCAAATAGCGTGTCAGATCAATCGCTTGGGTCGCGGTATTAGGATACCGCGACCCAAGCTATGACGCGACTGCGGGTTTTTACGCCGTTGCTTCGGCGGCCGGCGGCTGCGCCTTCCCGTCCTCGCCCTTGAGCTCCAGCGCGCGGCGGCGCCGGCTGGTGCGCCAGTCGCCGAGAAACAGCAAGATCGGCGCGGCAATGAACACCGACGAACTGGCGGCGATGATGATACCGAACACCATCGGGATGGCAAAACTCGCCACTGCGCTGCCGCCCCAGATCGCCATGGGCAGCAGCGACAGGAATGCCGTCACCGAGGTGTAGAGGCTGCGGCCCAAAGTCTCGTTGATGCTGCGGTCGATCACCTCGCGCAGACTCGCCTTCTTGTACTTGCGCAGGTTCTCGCGCATGCGGTCGTAGACCACGACCTTGTCGTTCACCGAGTAGCCGATCAGCGTCAGCAGCGCCGCGATGGCGGTGAGGTTGAAGTCGATGCCGGTCAGCGCGAAGAAGCCGACAGTCTTGGTGACGTCGAGCACGAGTGTGGCGATGGCACCGACGGCGAACGGCCATTCGAATCGGATCCAGATGTAGACGAGCATCGCGAAGCTCGCCAACACCACCGCCAGAATGCCGGCGAACGCGAGTTCACCGCTGACCTTGGGGCCAACGACCTCGGTGCGCACGATGGTCGCGCTGGGATCGAGCACGACCAGCTCGGAGCGGATGCGATTGACGGCGGACGTCTGCCCCTCCTCGCCCCCCACTTGGCGCTCGGCACGCACCAGCACGCTGGTCTCCTTGCCGAACTCCTGCAGGGTGACCTCGCCTAGGCCGAGGTTGTTCAGACCGGACCGCAAGGCCGCCAAGTCGGCGGGCGCTCCAGTGGTGACTTCCATCTGGATGCCGCCCTTGAAGTCGACGCCGTAGTTCAGGCCCGGCGTGATGAACAGGATTACCGAGGCCAGCGACAAGAACGCGGACACCCCGAGGCCGAGGAATCGCGCACGCATGAACTGGATCTTGGTTCCGTCCGGCACGAACTTGAGGCGGAACATCGGCTGGATGTCGAGCACCTTGAGGTGCAGGCGGCGCACGATGATGGTCATGATCGAGCGCACCACAGAAACTGCGGTGAACATCGAGATTGCGATGCCGAGACCCATTGTCACGGCAAAGCCACGCACCGGACCGCTGCCGAACAGGAACAGCAGCGTGGTGGCGATGAGCGCCGTGACGTTGGAGTCGACGATGGTCGAATAGGCACGCTTGAAGCCGGCATCGAGGGCCGGAAACGCGCCGAGGCCTTTGCGCGTTTCCTCACGGATGCGCTCGTTGATGAGGACGTTGGCGTCCACGGCCAAGCCGATGCCGAGCAAAATGCCGGCGATACCGGGCAGCGTCAGCGCGGCGCCGTCGAGCAGGCTCAACGCCGCAAACGTCAGCACAACGTTGAGGCCCAGGGCCATGTTGGCCAACAGGCCCCACCAGCCGTACAGCACCAGCATGAACAGAGCGACGAGGGCGAAGCCGGCGAGGCCGGTCTTCAGCCCCATCGAGATCGCATCAGAGCCGAGATCGGGGCCGACGGTGCGCTCCTCGATCACCGTCAGCGGCGCGGGCAACGACCCGGCGCGCAACAGCGCCGAAAGGTCGGTCGCCTGCGGCACGGAGAACGAGCCGGAGATCTGACCGGATCCGCCGTTGATCGGCTCGTTGATGACTGGTGCGCTCAGCACCTTGCCGTCGAGAACGATGGCGAACGGGCGGCCGACGTTGGAGGTCGTGATGGCGGCGAACTGGCGTGCGCCGGCGGTGTCGAGGCGGAACGAAACGACCGGTTGTCCGGTGCGCGAATCGAAGCTGGGCCGCGCATCCACAAGCCGCTCGCCAGACATGATGACGCGATCTTCGACAGCGAACCGGCCGATTCCGTCACTGCCCGACAGGTTGGTGACGCCGGGTGGCGGATTGGCGACGACGCCGCTGGACGACAGCCAATGGAAGCTGAGCTTGGCGGTTGAACCCAGCAGGGTGCGAATGCGGGTTGGGTCCTGCACACCGGGCAACTGCACCAGGATGCGATCACTGCCGACGCGCTGGATGGTCGGCTCGGCGACACCGATCTGGTTGATACGTTGCTCGATGATGCCGAGGCTCTGCTCCGCCGCCGCATCGGCGCGGTCGCGGACGCCCTGCTCCGTCAACGCGACGCGCACCACCGGGCCGTCGGTCGAAATGGCCAGCTCGTTGCCGCGCGCGACGGGAGCGGCAAGGCGATTGATGGCAGCCAACGCGTTCGGCGTCTGCGTCGGATCGCGCAAGGTGACGGTGAAGGCGTCATCGGCGCGCTGCAGCGTGAAGACGATGCCGGCCTCGCGCAGCGCATCACGGGACTGATCGGCCAAGGCAACGACGCGCTCGCGCACCAGCGCCCGGCTGTCGACCTCGAGCACAAGGTGGGAGCCGCCGCGCAGGTCGAGGCCCAGAGTCACGCGGTTGGCCGGAATCCAGTCGGGCAGGCGATCAAGGGTTTGTTGCGACAGGACGTTCGGTAACGCCGTGAGGATGCCGAGCACGATGATGGTGGCGTAAGTGACGAGCAGCCACGGAGAGAGGCGCATGAAAACCATTTCCCGCGCGCCGCGCCGGCGGTGGCGCGTGAGCGCAAGCCGGCGGCGACGAGCGTCGCGATGCAGTTGTGTCGGAACGGATGCCCGCGCGAGCGGGCAGTGCGTCAGGCGATGGCCGGCGGCGCGCGCGCTTGCGGCCGCTGGCGCGGCAGGTGCGGAACGATGCCCGCACGTTCCGACTCGGCCAGAACGATTGCCGCTGCCGTCGCGGTGTTCCCAAGGACGGTAGCCAGGTCCGGCGGATCGGAGGCCGTCTGGCGATCCTGGCCGCCGCGGGCGAACGAGCGCAGCCAGGTCGCGTCATTGGTACGTTTTGCGGAGGCGCGCTTGTCGACCGCGTTCCGGTCGATCGCCGCCGCGACAACGCGCCCTGCGCCGCCACTGGGCTGCAACACGTTTGTCTGCACGACCGCCTGCAACAGCAGGCCGGCGACGGCGGCAATGCCGAGGCGCCCCACCAAGGCGGAGACACGGCGTACGAATTGGCCAAGCGCGCGAATCACGGCAGATAGATTGGCGCACCGGGCGGACAGGTCAAGGAATTCCTGGCGATTCACGGGGTTCACACGACCGAAACAGGCGCCGACTAGGGTGCGCCGCAGCGCGATCAGGGCTGATTGCGCCTCCAATAAGCCCGCGGAGGCCACCCAATGAACAGGCGGCGGCTGAACGTATTGTTCCTGTGCACCAGCAACTCGGCGCGCTCGATCATGGCCGAGGCGCTGCTCAATCGCAGCGGCCGCGGCCGCGGCCGCTGGCGTGGGCTTTCGGCCGGCACCGACCCGAAGGGTTTCGTACACCTGGAAGCCCTCAGCTTATTGCGGCGCCTGCGCTTCGAGACGGCGCGCCTGCGGTCGAAGGACTGGACCGAGTTCGCACACACCGGCGCGCCGGACCTGGATCTCGTCATCACGCTGTGCGACGGCGCCGCGCACAGGACTGCACCCGAATGGCCCGGCAACGCGATGACGGCGCATTGGGGCGTACCTGACCCGGTGATCGATGGCACTGCCGTCGATGTCTCGCACGCATTCGCCAGCGCGTTTCAGCTGCTGCGCGAACGAATTTCCGCGTTCACCAACCTCCCCTTCGCCCGCCTCGATGACCTTGCGTTGCGCGGACGGCTGCGCGAGATCGGCGCGCTCCGCGCGGCACCGCCCGCGAACCTGGGCACGCCCCACGACGCCACGCCCGTGTGAACGATGGCTTCTCCCGCAAAGGCAACGGCCGAGATGCGGCCGCTGAACGTCCTGTTCCTGTGCACCGGCAACTCGGCGCGGTCGATCCTCGCCGAGGCAATCCTCAACCGCACCGGCAATGGAACCTTCCGCGCCTTTTCGGCGGGCAGCATCCCAAAAGGTCAGATCAATCCGCACGCGCTGAACTTGCTGCGTGGCTTGGCCACGACGCGACGGAGTTTCGGTCCAAGAGTTGGGACGAGTTCGCCGGAACCGGTGCACCGCAGATGGACTTCATCTTCACTGTGTGTAACGACGCGGCCCGGGAAATCTGTCCAGTGTGGGCGGGCCAGCCGATGACGGCGCACTGGGGCATTCCAGACCCTGCGGCCGCGACCGGATCAGACGCCGAGGTCGCCTCGGCGTTCGCGGAGACGCACCGAGTGCTGAGCAATCGCATCGGCGTGTTCATCGGCTTGCCGATGCGGACGCTGGAACATATGTCGTTGCAGCATCGCCTGAACGACATCGGGCACATGCGCGATCCAAGCGCGCGCCGCTAGACCTTGCGAGTCTCGCTCTCGACCCAGGCCAGATAGTCGGGGTTGCCAATGTCGATCGACCAGCTGACGACACACGGCACGGAATACGAGTGCAGCTCTTTCACCCGGGCGACGACGCGATCGACCAGATCGGTCCGGGTCTTGAGGAGGAGCGCGACCTCCCCCTCGTCTTGCACCTTGCCCTGCCACCAATAGAAGGAGCGGATAGGGCCGAGGAGGTTGGCGCAGGCGGCCAGTCGCTCTTCGACCAATGTGCGGCTGATCGTCTCGGCTTCTGCCTGGGTGGCCGC
This sequence comes from Rhizobium sp. Q54, assembly GCA_945889645.1. Taxonomy (GTDB): domain Bacteria; phylum Pseudomonadota; class Alphaproteobacteria; order UBA2966; family CAIVPW01; genus CAIVPW01. The sequence goes on along the minus strand of CAMDCA010000022.1, from coordinate 8,463 downwards.
TGTTAGATAAAGAGAACAGGCCGCCACGCGACGCGCCTACGGCAGGATGTGGATGCCGGCCTCCGGCCGCACCCGGGCGTGGGTGATGGCGTAGGCGGCGCCGGTCATCACTGCCAACACGACCAAGGCGCCGGCCTGGTGCAACGCGCCAAGGGGCACGGGCACGGCCATCAGCAGGGTCGTGATGCCGAGGCCACCTTGGATCGCCATGACGATCAGCAGCCAGCGATAGATGCCGCGCACGACAGGCGGCACCCGGACATCGAGGGAACGGCCCCACAGGAAGATCAGGTAGGCGGCCACCATCACCCCGCCCCAGCGGTGCAGGAACTGCACCGTGACAATGCTGTCGAAGGGGTTGGGCGGGAACAGGCCGGGCGGGATCCACTGCCCGTTCATCTTAGGGAACGTGTTGTAGTCGAATCCGGCATCGAGGCCGGCCACCAGCCCGCCCGATAGAATCAATATGTATACGAGCGCGACTCCGAAGTAGGTCGCCAGCCGGAATCCGGTCGAGACCCGCACCCCCCACTCGCCCGGCGGCGTGACAAGGACGGAAGACGCGAACCACAACAGCGTCGCATAGAGAATGACGGCCAGACCGAGATGCGCCGTGAGGCGGTAGTGGCTGACGTCCGGCCGATCGACCAAGCCGCTCGATACCATGTACCAGCCCAACGCGCCCTGCAGGCCGCCGAGCACGAGGACGACGACCAGCTTGGCGGCAAAGGCGCCCTCGATGCGGCGCGTCAGCCAGAAGAATAAGAGTGGCAGCGCGAACACCACGCCGACCGCCCGGGCGAGCAGGCGGTGGGTATACTCGAACCAGAAGATGTACTGGAACCCGGCTAGGTCGAGGCCTTGGTGGACCAGCTGGTACTCCGGAAATTGCCGATAGTAGGCAAACTCCTCCGCCCACGCTTCGGCGGTCAGCGGCGGCAGGATGCCGGCCAGGGGCTCCCAGCTGGTGATCGACAGTCCGGCGTGCTCGAGGCGCGTGACGCCGCCCAACACCGCAACCGCGAAGACCATCAGGGCGCAGAGCAGCAGCCACACGCCCACGACGAAAGGGCGCGGCGCGCCTTCGGCCTCTTCGGATTCGTTCACCATTCCGATCGCCATGGCCGCAACCCTAGTCCAGCCAACGGGCTTGTCCAGGCCACCGAGGGGCGGGCGAATCGCCGCAGCGGCACGCTGGACCGGTAAGTTCTGCCCCACTCGGTAGGGCCGGTACGCGCAAAGATTGCCGCGGCCGGCACTTCTCGCCGGGAATCTCCTGCCCCGCGAAACCCCGGAAAACAGCGCCTTTCCTGGGATGCACGCTCCTGCGGCACGCTGGCACGGGGCTTGCGATATCGCCCCCAAGCGCGAAAAACCCGCGTGTTAGCCAGGAGTCCGTGTCATGGCGATGTCTATCAACACCAATGCCGGGGCGATGGTCGCCCTGCAGAGCTTGTCTGCCACCAACCGCTTCCTCGAAACGACGCAGATGCGCGTCACCACCGGCCTGCGCGTCAACGGTCCAAAAGACGACGCAGCCACCTTCGCCATTGCGCAGAACATGCGCGGCGACATCGCCGGCATGGCGGCGGTGAAGACCAACCTCGCGTTGGGTCAGTCCATCGTCAACGTCGCCATCGACGCCGGTAAGGCGATCGCCGACCTGCTGACCGAGATGAAGGCAAAGTCGGTCCAGGCGAGCCAGGAAGGCCTCGACACCGACTCCTACGTGGCCTTGCATCAAGAGTTCACCTCGCTGCGCGCGCAGATCGAATCGATCGTCGCAACGGCGGAGTTCAACGGCAAGAACCTCATCGACTCGGCTTCGACCAACCTCAAGGTTCTGTCAACGGTCGATGGCAGCAGCATCACCGTCACGGCGCAGCAGATCGACGCAACGTCGCTCGGCCTCGCAACCTTGACCTTGTCTAACGCCACGGTTGCCGCCACCGCGTTGACCGCGATCAGCCAGGCGATCATCGACGTGTCCAACGCCCTTGCCTCGCTCGGCGCCGGCGCCAGGCGCATCGACATCCAGGCCGACTTCACCGGCAAGCTGATGGACATCCTGAAGCAGGGTGTCGGCAACCTGGTCGACGCCGATCTGGCCCAGGAAAGCGCCAACTTGCAGTCCTTCCAGATCAAGCAGCAGCTGGGTGTGCAGGCCCTTGCCATCGCCAACGCCGGTCCGCAGAGCATCCTGGCCCTGTTCGGCCGCTAAACAACCAGGTCGGGCGGCGCTGCTCTCGGGCGGCGCCCCACCCCAGGCGGGGCGCGATATCCGGACGTATCGCGCCCAACGCCACCTACAAGTCCCCCGACTGGCGCGTCGATTTCGAATCGGCGCGCACTTTTTTTGACGCCGCGTGTGTCGCGCGGCGCTGGTACGGCGCGTGCGGCCGGCAATCACTCAATGCCAACGAATCCGCGGCTCTGCAGGGTCGGCAGCTCCTGCCGGAATCATCGACCGAGCGCGGCAGCTTCTGCCCCTGAACTACGTACCTGATCTGCGGTTTACGTCTTTTCAACCAATGCCTGCGTCTCATGAACCTGCGCGAAAGGCCGCACAGCCCCGCGATTGCGTACCTCTCGAGGTCGAGTGGACCGCAACTGGCACGACGCTTGCGATAGTGCGGGCAGGTAACGCCCTTACTGGGAGAACGCCTCATGGCGATGTCGATCAATACCAACGCCGGCGCAATGATCGCGCTGCAGAACCTGGCGACAACGACCCGCAGCCTGGAAATGACCCAGCTACGCGTCACGACTGGTTTGAAGGTCAGCGGTCCGAAGGACGACGCCGCGACGTTCGCCATCGCCCAGAACATGCGCGGTGACATTGCGGGTCTGGGAGCGGTGAAAACTAATCTCTCCCTTGGCCTCTCGGTCGTCAATGTCGCCATCGACGCCGGCAAAGCCATTGCCGACCTGCTGACCGAGATGAAGGCCAAGGCGGTGCAGGCGAGCCAGGAAGGCCTCGACAGCGACTCCTACACGGCCCTGCACCAGGAATTCACTTCGCTGCGCGCGCAGATCGAAACGATTGTCGCGACAGCAGAGTTCAACGGCAAGAACCTGATCGACTCCGGCGCGACGGACATGAAGGTCTTGTCGACGGTGGACGGCAGCACGATTACCGTTACCAAGCAAAGCATCGACGCGACTTCGCTGAGCCTTCACACCGCGTCCTTGTCGAACGCGACGGTGGCGGCAACCGCGCTTACCGCGATCAGCCAGGCGATCATCGACGTGTCCAACGCGCTCGCCTCGCTCGGCGCCGGCGCCAAGCGCGTCGACATCCAGGCAGACTTTACCGGCAAGCTGATGGACATCCTGAAGCAGGGTGTCGGCAACCTCGTCGATGCCGACCTCAGCCAGGAAAGCGCCAACCTGCAGGCCTTCCAGATCAAGCAGCAGCTCGGCGTACAGGCGCTCTCCATCGCCAACTCCGGTCCGCAGGCGATCATGCAGCTGTTCAACCGCTAGCGGCTTCCCTCCCACCGCTTCGGTTCCGCGACGGCGCACCGTTCCTCCGAACGGGGCGCCGCCGTCGTTTCAGGGCTCCGGCCCGCTGCGAAGGCGCGCCGGCCCATGATAGTGTGCGAACGCCTTTGGGGGAGCCGGATGCGTACCCTGCTTGCGGCCGCCGTTGCAGCCGTCCTTCTACTTTCGAGTGCAGCGCGCGCGGCGGATGTCGCGGGAATCGTGCGCGACGCCAACGGCGCCCCGATCGCCGACGCCATCCTGTACGCGGCGCCTCGCAACGCGCCGACGCCCGCAGCCCCAGCCGCCAGTGCGCCACTGGCGATCGACCAGGTCAACGCGCAGTTCCCCTTTGTCACCCCGATGCGACGCGGCAGCACCGTCGTGTTCCGCAACGCCGACACGTTCGGCCACACGGTCTATTCGGTTTCCCAGGCCAAGACCTTCACCATCCCCCTATCGCGCGACGTCGTCTCGGCACCGGTGGTATTCGATACGGCCGGCGTCGTGGTCGTGGGGTGCAGCATCCATGACTGGATGATCGCGTACGTACTGGTCCTCGACACGCCGTACTACGCGGTGACCAACGCAACCGGCACCGCCGTGCTGCAGAACCTGCCCGCCGACACGCACGATGTGTACGTCTGGCACCCGGGCATGACGACCCCGCCACAGCCACTGCCGATCACCGTCGCCGCGGGCGCGATCGGCAATGCCGAATTTCGCATCGACCTGAAACTCGACGGCTTGTGGAAGATCGACCGCAACAATCCGGTCGGCCGGTTCGTGACACCGTGACCCGGTCCACGCCTTGAGTTTCCGCACGCGCATCCTGCTGACGCTGCTTGGCCTGATCCTGGCGGTGCAGGGCACGGCATTCATCGCCGTCTACTTCGCCACCGGCCGCAGCGCGCGAACCCAGATCGAGGCCGAGCTGGGGGCCAGCGAACGTGTCTTCGAGGCGCTGATGGAGCGACGCGAGGTCGAACTGGCCCAGGCCGCGTCGCTGGCGTCGGGCGACTTCGCTTTCAAGACCGCGTTCGCGCTGCGCCACGTTCCGACCATGGTCACCGCCCTGCGCAACCTGCGCAGCCGCATCGGCGCCGACGAGGCAGCGCTCCTCGACCTCGATCACACACTGCTGGCGGCGGATCCCGAGATGGCGGTGTCGAGCGAGCGCACCACCCTGCCCCACCTGATCGAGATCGCCGAGCGCGCGCGGGCGGTCACCGCGTCCGGCGTCGACTTCGTCGGCGCGCGCCCGTACTTGCTGGTCACTGTGCCGCTCATGGCGCCGGTGCCGATGGCGTGGATCACCCTCGGCTTCGACCTCAACGACGTGCTCGCGGCCGAATTAAAGGAACTGACCGGCGCCGACGTGTCGATCGGGCGCCGCGAAGGCGGGCAGTTCAGCATCTATGCGTCGACGCTGCCTGAAGCGCGGCGCGCCGAGCTGTCGCAACAAGCGGCGCGCGGCGAGTGGCAGCGTGGTTCGCTCACCGACATCATGCTGGGTGGCGAGCCGTTCGTCACCCTGCTGTCGCCGCTCGGCAACTTCACTAGCAGCTCGCTTCAGGTCGTCCTGCAGCGGCCACTGAACGAAGCCATGGCGAGCTATGCCGAGTTGCGCCTTTTCCTGGCGCTGCTGCTGGCCGCGGGCCTGATCGTTTCTGCGATCGGCGCCGGCCTGATTGCGCGCAACGTCACCTCACCGATCCGCCGCGTCGTCGCGGCAGTCGAGAAGGTCGCGGCCGGCGACTACTCGGTCACGGTCGGCGTGCAGCGCGGCGACGAGCTCGGTCAACTCGCCGTTGCCGTCAACCAGATGACTCAGGGTCTGGCGGAGCGCGACCGCGCCCGCGAACTTTTGGGCAAGATGGTGTCACAGCAGGTGGCAACTGAGTTGCTCGGGCGCCGCCTGGAACTCGGCGGCGAGCAGCGCGTCGTCACCGTGCTGTTCGCCGACATCCTTGGCTTCACCCGCATGAGCGAGCACATGCCGCCGGGCGAACTGGTGTCGGTGCTCAACGCCTACCTGACGGCGATCTCGAACGTGGTCGAGCGGCACGGGGGCATCGTCGACAAGTTCATCGGCGACTCGGTGATGGCGGTGTTCGGTGCACCCATCCCACAACCCGATCACGCACAACGCGCCGTGCGTGCTGCGCTATCCATGCACGGCTCGCTGAACGACCTCAATCGCACGCTGGTGGAGCGCAATCGCCCGCGCGTGCGCTTCGGCATCGGCGTTAACAGCGCTGCGGTCGTCGTCGGCAACATGGGCTCGACGCGCCGCCTGAACTATACGGTGATCGGCGACGGCGTGAACATTGCGGCGCGAGTCGAGAAGCTGACGCGCGAATACGAGGTACCGATCCTCGTCACTGCCAGCACGCAGGCCGAGGCACCGGGCTTCCTGTTCCGCGAGATCGATCGGGTGCGGGTGCGCGGCCGCGACGAGCCCGTGCGCCTCTACCAGCCGCTTGGCGAGGCGAGCGCGTTTGCTGAGGAAAGCGTCCACCGGCTGGAGATGTGGCACGACGCCTTGCGCCGCTACCGCAGCCGCGATTGGTCCGGGGCCGACGCCGTCCTTGCCAAGCTGCAGGAAGGCGAGCCCGACTCCACGCTCTATGCGATGTACCGCGCCCGCATCGAGACGCTGCGGCTCGCCCCACCGGGCGCGGCCTGGGACGGAACCTTCACCCAGGCGTAGTCGAAACCGGTCGTTACTCGACCGCCTCGGCACGAGCCAGAATTGCCGCAGGAACAGTGATGCCCTGCTCCCGCGCCACGCGGGTGTTGACCACCAACGTCGGTTTGGCGACCTCGGCCGGAATGTCGCCGGGCTTGGCGCCGCGCAGGACGGCCGCCATCATCGCCGCCGCGCGCCGGTAGTTGCTCAGCTGATCGCCACCCAGGCTGATGAGTCCACCGTCCTTCTGCACCGCCAGCCGGTTGCCGAACACGACTGGGACCTTGGCGGCTTTGGCGGCAGCGACCACCTGCTTGCGTTGTTCCTCCGCCAGCTCCGGGGCCGGCACCAGAATCGCGCCGACGCCCTGCGCGACGAGACCGGTCAGGGCGCGGCCGTAGTCGCCACCGGTCGGCTGGCCACCGAGGAGCTCGACACCCATGGGCGTTGCCGCGGTCATGGCATTGCGCAGGAAATCATCGTCGGCGGCAGATCCGAGTTCACTTAGGATGCCGATGCGCTTGCCGGGCGCGAGCGTCGCCGCGATGTCGATCTGGCCGGCCGCCATCTGTGACGTGGTGAGCGTGAGGCCGGTGACGTTGGCCTTGGGGTGCGCGAGGTCCGGACCGATGAGCTCGGCCGCCGCCGCCTCGCTCACCGTCATAGCGATGATCGGCAGCGTGCGGCTGGCCTGCGCCAGAGCGGCCGCGCTGGCGCCGCCTTGAGCCAACAGCACCGCCGCCTCGCGCTCCACCAGGTACTTGGCGTACTGCAGTAGCTTGGTGTCGTCGTTGTCGCACCACGCGTGCTGGACGGTGAAGTCCCGCCCGTTGGAAATGTCCGCCGCGTTGGCGCCAGCGGTGAAGGCGTCCCACAGCGGGGCACTGGCCTCGCCACCCTGGGTCCACAGGACCCCGATCAGGGTGCGCGCGGACACCGGCACCTGCAGCCGCGCCTGCCCGTGCGCAAAACGCGGCACGATCAAACTTGCGGCAGTCGCAGCCAGGAAGGAACGGCGCGTCGGCATGGGGGACCCCTCGTTGTGCCGGGTCGGCATACAGCGTCGGGGTGCCTGCGGCAACCCGAAAGGCTGCCCGTCCGCCGCCATCAGCGAAAGGTTGCGCCCTCCTTGCGCCGACGCAAGAGTGGCGGAAATCGGCGCCAAAACTAAGGCCTGGGAGTCTTAGGCCGCAGCACCAAACACAAATGCGGTCAGATAGTCGACATGGCGCCGGGTTTCCTCACGCGACTGAGCGAGGGCTTCGGCCAGCGACACGCATCCAACGACGCGCCCACCGGTCACCACCGGCAGGGTGTGCATCTCGTGCTGCTGCATTAGATCGAGGACGCGGTCGAGGTCGTCCTCGGGCGCGCAGGTGACGACGTCGGCCGTCATGACGGACTGCACCGGCCACTCGCCGTACTCGATGCGACCCGACAGCGCGGCGCGCTTGATGTCGCCGGCGGTGACGACTCCGAGCAGCTGGCGCTCGACGGTGCAAACGCACGCAAGACGCACGCCATCGACCGCCAGGCGCGCGCCCACCGCTGCAATGCGTTCGTCGGCCGACACGCAGAGAGCGTTGTCGCGCCGCAAAAGACCCAGAACTCTCATAGTGTGCTCCTGTGAAACCGCGCCGGGATGCCTTCCGGCCTGAGCGTCGCCTGTATGCCGGGCCAACGTTGCGGTTACGCGACAGGCATGTTGCGCTTTGACTGCCTGCGCACCGGCCACGCCTGCCCAGGATACGAAGCAGTAGTTCCGACACGCGGCCTCGGTCGCGCGAAACAAACGACGCCAGGCCGCCCACGCCGCGGCGCGGCGGCGCGCACTTCGAGATACCCTCGCGCCGCGAGGGATCGCCTCCGTTTTTGCGTGTGATTCGCAGTCGCGATCCTCGCTTGGCCCCTCCCCCTTGGAACGGCACCGTCGGCCTCCAACCTATGAAAAGCGCCGCTTAAGTTCGATAGTCGACCCAGTCCTAGGGGTACCCATGAAGAAGTCTCAATCAATTCGGCTGGTGCTGCTCGGCACCGCGAGCGTGGCGATGGGCGCTTGCGGCGACAACGGAGCGTTGCCACAGGATGCCCGCTTCTACCCGACCGTGCAGGAGTGCGTCGCGGACCTCGGCGCTGCCGCGTGCGCAGACGCCAAGGCGACAGCAGACCAGGCGTTGGTTGCCGAGGCCCCACGCTTCACGCAGAGGCAGGAATGCGAAGCCGAGTTCGGCGTGGGCAATTGCGAGACCCGGCAAACGGCGGCTGGCGGCAGCTTCTTCATGCCGCTG